>JBIOZE010000095.1:0-94979 GCA_044870745.1 Nitrososphaeraceae archaeon
CTGCGCTAGACATTGTGTCAGCTACTTCACCCATAGAAGTTTTTGCAGCAGAAGATACTGCACTGTTAACTTCACCCATCGTAGCATTTGCTGCGCTTGAGGCAGCACCTGTCATTGTAGTGTTCAATGCACTCATTGTGGCATTAGTAGTGTTCATAATTGCGGTCGTTGCGTTCGAAAGATTCGACATTGGTTGTGCCATGGCCAAGGTTGTAGTACCCAAAGCCATAACTGAGACAATAGTAGCCATCAATAAACATATTTTTCCGTTCATAGGTTTATTCAATTATAAGCTGCCTTTTAATGGTTTTGGGTTTATTCTCTACATTCCTGTGTCTTTCTGAGAGATGATTAGTTGTATGAAGCATGTATGAGTGAGATTCTGTTCCACATTGCAACTTTGTTTTTATCTCATTTTTTGGTTCTACAAACTTTTATCTATTGATTCATTAAGTCTCTATTTTCAAGGCCTTTAAACAAATCTTGCAATGGGTAATTCATTGTTTACCAGAAATAGAGTCGTTCCTAAGGCAATTAAATTAAATTCCTTCCTTATTGAGTAATTCTTTACCACTTAGCTATACATACGTCATGATAGTACCAATGAATAAGAATATAATTTTACAAGCTACAAAAGCGACAGTTTCTCAGCTGTGTTATTTCGGTGAAGTCATCTTGTCACAAGAATTGATTAATGATAATGCTTTATTGAAAATTTCCATCCATTCTTCCCACTTCAATTTGCCAGTATTAGTGTTCTGCTTGCTTGGGTGATATGATGCAATAAGAGATTTATTTTCGAACTCAAAGCATGCTCCGTGCTGGAACTTTAATTTTTTCAATTCATAATGACGGCAGAGTGATTCAAATGCGATCCTTCCAAGTGCTATGATTACTCTAATGTTTTTTTCTAGTAAATCAAGTTCTGTTTGTAAGAATCGAGAGCAATTTTTGATTTCTGCGGGAAGAGGCTTATTTAGAGGTGGGGCACATTTTATGACAGAAGTGATGTATACGTTCCTCAAAACGAGACCATCATTTTTAGAAATGCTTTGCGGGATATTTGCGTAACCTATTTCAAATAGAGCCTTCATTAACCACTGTCCAGAACTGTCGCCGGTAAACATCCTCCCAGTCCTGTTTCCTCCATGCGCAGCTGGTGCAAGGCCTACTATCACTAACTGGGCACTCTTGTCACCTAGGGCAGACACAGGTCGTGACCAATACTCATCATTGATAAAGCGCTTGACTTTACGTTCCCCTACCCCTCGTATATATGAAACGAGTCGGGGACACATAGAACATAGTACTACATCTTCGGAGACTTGCTTCAATGACTGGGCAAAATATCCGCTCATGCATGAATTTGCGTCAAACTCAGATATAAATCGGCTATATTCTGGTAAAATAAAATAAGTTGAGAAGTCAATTAATCAAAACTTTCACAAATTAATTGCGTACATCTAGTGATATTAAGGAACTGATATGCTCAAGATTTAATATATATGCCAATAAAATATTTGGCTCAACCTCATTCTTTCTTTCTTCTTTGTTTTCAGTAAATTAGTTGGTCGGTAAGCAAGATCATTCTTACTTTGTGGAAATATCGGGGCTCAATCAATAGACCAGAAGAGACCAACCAGATCCCATAGATTAATCCTGCACACGGGGAGCAAGGTAAAAATGAATCTTTCCGACATTTGAAACTCGAAACTCTAGTCTCAGTGGCATTTTTGTCGAAAATTCTGCTACCAAAGATCCGCCACTGACACTGATGGCTTTTGTGATTTTTGAAAGATAATCAAGGCTATAAGTTGCCTTGCTATTTTCCTTAACTTCAAGTTCCTCTAGCCCTTCACTTCCTGATCCAAGTTCGATATCAACTTCTCCAGAATCACCTTTACCAAGAAATGATACCTTGCCCTTTTCTGAATTTATGGTAACATATTCAGATACTACTTGCACATCTGTAAGTATCTTGTCAAAGGCAGGAGGGTTCATGACCACTTTAGAATTGAAAGTCAACTTTGGAAGTGGAGTAGAGCTTGCGGCACTTTCTATCAATCTCATCTTATATTCTCTAACATACCCATTTGAAATTTTTATATGTAGAATGCTGTCTTCAGTGACTTGGACTTCTATTGCATCTCTCTTATCTGCTCTTTTCATTAGCTTGGAAAATTCATCGATTCTCACTCCAAATTTAACCGCCGAATCAGACTCATAAACCTCAAAGGCCGAGTTAGGCCAGCTTATATCAATCAAAGCAACATGAGATGGATCCATTCCTCGAAATGAAAGTCCCTCAGTAGTTGCTTCAAAAGTGGCCTCATCTACAAGCGTCGAAATAGCCGATGATACCGCTTTCCATTCATCTGGGGATTTTGTCTTGGCGATAAAAACCAAATGTATCTATCGGTTATTTGGGATCTAAAGAGAGATATTAAACATTGCTATGATAACTCTTATTCGAAATACGCCCTGTCAACGATTTCTCATGTCTTATCGGAACGAGCAAGCGAGTGAAAAATGGAAGGTAGGGAAGGAAGGGAAGGGAGAAAAGCAAACTAGTAAGGGTATGAGGATTAATACTGACTTGATTTCAAATAAATGGATATGACATTTACAAGTTACCATGACTGTGGCTGAAATAATTAGCTAATATATTTGCAGTATAATTGTTTGCTTCAGACTAATTTCTTGAAAGAATATTTTCAAGAATAATTTCTCCAAGTGTGATTGCACTTGGTACATCTGTAAAACTGAGTTGTTGCCTCATCTGCGGATCTTGTTTGAAGCATCCACCAAAACGCGAGGTTGTTCCCACACTTGGGACAATCTGCACTAGTTGTTGGCAATGCATCTGGAATCTTATCTAGCTCTACAACTTTTAGCACACTTCCGGTTCCTCCATCAAATGAGCTGGGCGAATTCGATGAAGCAACTGCGAGTTCTTCTCCAATTTCTCTATTAGTAGAATATCCACATTTAGGACAAATTAAAACCCCTTCATCAAATCTTGATTTCATTCTGCTTTCGCATGTCGGACAGAACTTCAGGCCGAATCACTTTCTCCTTTGCTTTTGAACTGTGAATCCAAAATTTGTTCAATGTTTTGTATTTCCTTTATGCCAGAATCCAGTGATTTATGTAGTGTCTCCATTGCAGATGCATCTTTGGAGATTATTCTCAAAATATAGTCCTTGATTAGTTGGTGCTTTAATACGACCCCTGCAAACTCGATATTCTTATTCTTTAAAAGTTCGTGTTGAACAATGTATAAAACTGATATGTCTTCCTCTCTAATTTTCAGCTCAACAGACCTATCATCATTATCATCCAGCTCCAGAAGCATTATACAGACAACTACTTATTGAGGATATAAATGATACCATTTATGATGATTCTTGAATGACCAAGAAAATTTTATTTCAGATATTAAAATTTCCGAATTAACAGATTCAGGTCCTAGCAATAAGCAGACCGCACTTGAGGTAAAATTCAAAATTGATGGCAAGATAAGGGAGGGTTTTGAACAAAAAAACTGGGAACGGGCATATAATAAACATGACAACATATTCAGAGTCACAATTATTCTTGAAGTAAGGGCAACAAGGAAGATAATATTTTCAACTAAATTAATGAGAAAGGCAGCTTTTTTTTGGACACGTAATCCCAAGATACAACATAGAATTTGGATACAGATAGTAAAAGATGACATGCCATTCTATCCTCTAAGTGTAGATGAGGCTAAATCTTTGTTATTTGATTTTGACAAGGTAATCGAGCTCGATAATGACACTTTGGATATTAAGGGAAAGAAGATAAGTGTACGGATAAACGTATCTTGGGGCAGACATAACTTTACAGAACCAATAGAAATATCAGGTCAATCTGAGACCATAGAATTAAACCACAAGTCACAGTAACGTTCGGATAGGATAAGAACTTTAACCAACCTTATTTGGAGATGGGTTACCTAGCGTTCAAGGAAGGAATGATTGATACACCGACTTATGCTCACGATCACCACCACGCCTAAATATGACTGGAATGCATGTTGTCATTAATGGCAAAATATGATGGAATAAAAGGACAAGAGTTATTGGATGTTGAAGAAGGTAATAATGAAGTCACTTTGATCTTTAAAGATAATAGATTCTTGTTCGTAAAACTTGAAAACGGAAAAATTGTGTGTGACTCGGTTCCAGAGTGAATTCATTTCTATTGGACTAGTATCTTTAAAATAAATGGGCCAATCATTGTTGTAATTCTTTCTTATTAGATCTCAGATCTGCAATGGCCTTTCTGGTGAGCTATTTCCTTTCTTTGATTCAGCCCAATTGGAGTTACTTGATAGTCCTCACGAAAATAATTGCAATGAGCAAGATATCATTAATAACTACGCAGTATTTTTGGTTAAGTGCCTGATGTATCATAGAGCAGATGAAATTAAGAAAGAAAATTTCATTGGAAAATCAGTTCAGATAAGAGGGTGGGTTTACAGACTCAGAAAACAGAAGGATAAAAACTTTGTACTTGTCCGTGACGATAGGGGCGGCGTAATTCAGTGTGTTTCTAAAAGCAATCTTGGTTCTGACTTAACTATCGAGTCTTCCGTGGAAATTAGAGGAGTAGTGTATAAGGATGAAAGAGCAAAGGAAGGCGGGTACGAAATTAGGGCCGATGAGATAAAGGTGATTGGGAAAGCCCCTTCAGACTTTCCGATAGGAGAATATCAGAGCACCGAATTATTGCTAGAGAATAGGCACCTAGCGATCCGAACCAGGAAGATGGTTGCTGTATCGAAAGTGAGAGCTACTGTAACTCAATCTGCTCGTCAATGGTTCATTGACAATGATTGGATGGAGGTAAGTGTTCCCACCATTGTCAAAGGCGCTGTGGAAGGTGGTTCCACCCTATTTTCCTTAAAATACTATGATCAGGACGCTTACTTGTCGCAAAGCGCCCAACTATATTTGGAAGCCTTGATTTTTTCACTAGGTCCAGTCTGGACTATAGGCCCTTCGTTTAGAGCAGAAAAATCACGCACAATCAGGCACCTTGCTGAATTTTTGCATCTTGAAGCCGAGAGCCCTTGGATTGGGATGGACGACTTGCTCAAGGTTCAAGAGGAACTTTTGTACAATGTCGTGCAGGCTGTTCTGCGAGAAAGATCAAAAGATCTTGAATTCCTAGAGGCGGATCTTGTAAGCCTAAGCCGTATGCAAAAGCCCTTTGAAGAGCTGAAATACGAAAAGGCAATACAGATATTACAGGCGAAGGAAATCAAGGTTCAGGAAGGAGACAAGGTTAGGTCAATCGAATGGGGAGATGATCTGAATATTGACTCTGAAAGAGCTATAACGCTTGATCGTGCAAATCCAATATTTATTGCTGGCTTTCCAATCAAGGTCAAACCATTCTACGTAAAGGAAGACCCGAATAACAGAGGGACATCATTGTCAGCTGATCTACTACTACCAAACGGTTTTGGAGAAGTAAGCAGCGGGGGTATTAGGGAAGATGATATGGATGTCATCAAAGCAAGAATAAAACACGAAGGTTTGGAACTTGAATCTTATTCTTGGTATCTGGATTTGAGGAAGTATGGTTCAGTACCACATGGAGGGTTTGGAATCGGTATTGAACGTCTTGTAAGGTGGATAATGAACTTTGACGACATAAAAGAATGCGTTCTTTTTCCAAGAACAATGTCAAGGGTTATTCCCTGATCATGGTAGTATTCATGCAAGTCCAATGACACAGTGAAAATTACTCTGCATGTTTAAATTCAAGTAAGTGAGTTAATATTTAAAATGTCATCCGAGCCCATAAATGGGGCAGGACCGCTCTTCTTTGAATTGGCAGGAAATTTACGGTTATCCGTGCTGTCAAAGGTAGCGGATAAACCGTATAGATTATCCCAGTTAGCTACAGAACTCGAAGCTACAATGCAGGAAACTCATAGAAACGTTGTGCGCCTGATGGAAGCGGGTTTGGTCTTGAAGGATAGCGAAGGGCAACATATGTTGACGCCGTACGGGAAGTTGGTTGTTTCAATCCTTCCGAGCTTTACGTTCTTGTTCAATGAAAGAGAGTACTTTGGTGAGCACGATCTTAGTGACCTACCAAGGCAGTTTATTGAGAGGATTGGTTCTCTTGAAAAGTGTGAAATGGTCCACGGGGTGTTAGCCATTGTGCAGAGATGGAAGAATTTGTATCTTGAATCAGAATCTTATATCAAAGAGATAATGGGACAAGTTCCCGTAGACCTAATCGAAGTTTTAAGCACAAAGATCGAATCTGGAGTAAAGTTCTCTTATATTTTTGGCAGGGACAGCGTCATCCCAAAAGGAAGGAGCGAGATACTTCATAGAGTGGGATGGACTGACTTGATAAGTAAAGGACTTGTTGCTAGAAAGATGTTGGAAACGGTAAGAACTATGGTGGTAATCAATGAAAAAGAAGCATGTGTTCTGTTCCCAAACTTGAAGGGTGAACCTGACCTAAACACGATGTTTTATAGCCATGACAGGGATTTTCATTCTTGGTGCAACGAGCTATTTGAATTCCATTGGAAAATTGCATCGTCATTTGATGAATCCAAGTTGATGGCTGAAATATGAAAACCAAGAATTTATCAGTTGGAATTATGGGACACACTGTTTTTTAATGTAAATTATTTGAATAATCATTAGATTGTGATGACATTCTGCTACATCATCTTTTTATATTTCGATCGTACCTGAAACCTTATGCCCAAGGCTTTCGTTCTCATGAATGCCGAGTTAGGTAGTGAAGATTCTATTGTTAATGAACTAAGGAATATCGATGGCGTTAAAGAGGTATATCAGGTATATGGTGTTTATGACATTGTTGCTCAAGTAGAAGCAGACACTATGGAAAAAGTCAAAGAAACAATTACCTGGAAACTACGCAAACTTAATGGCGTAAAATCCACCCTTACTATGATAGTAATGGAGTAGTCAGAAATTAAGGCTATCTAGTAGATGTTTAGGTAATATCAAAAAGGATTTGGGCCAGTTCTTTTGAAATGTTGGATTAGCACTCAAAAGTAAGCAATCTAGCTTCATCTGAATTTTTTTTATTACCATTTATAGATACTGTCTGTATCGGTGATGCTGTTGCACTAAAATAAACGATCATTCTTAGTCGATGATCAAGTACAAATGGAAGTTCATTATAAAGATCTGTGAATGACGCTCAATGGATATCGTGGTGAAGCACTTGATTTACTAAAGAAATACCAAATAGAAATTGGCGACCACGTATGTGTGGAGACTAAACAAGGTAGTAACTATTGTGGGATTATTATTCCAAGATATGAAAATGCTACTCCTGATCGAATTGTAGTAAAACTGGAAAATGGATATAATACGGGAGTATCTACACAGAAAGTCAAGAATATAATTAAAATCGATAATACGGCAAAAACCGCTGGGGCCACTATTGATATGCCTAGTATGAATCATGGTGTGGCTACTACTATGGACGATAATATTGAGGCACTAATTCCAGGCGAATCTAATAAACTGGAGGAACTGCCAGGGCTTGAAGATCTTCCCAACTTGTCATTAATAAGTACCGGGGGGACTATTTCTAGCAAAATTGACTACAGAACTGGTGGTGTCAGGCCAGCTCTCACTGCACACGATCTATATGATTCAGTTCCTGAACTGAAAAAATATGCTTCAATTGAACCCCACGAACTCTTTACAGAATACAGTGAAAACATTACCCCCGAACATTGGACAACAATCGCTAAAACAGTTGAAGCTGAGATTCGTACCAATAAGTATAGAGGAATCATAATAGCTCATGGAACAGACACGATGCATTACACTGCCGCTGCCTTGAGCTTTGCTCTTAGAAACCTGCCGATACCTGTTGTTCTGGTTGGCGCACAGAGATCATCGGACAGACCTTCGTCAGATGCCGCACTCAACCTACTTGGAGCCTCGATCTTAGCAACGAAGCTTCAAGTAGTCGGCGTTTTCGTGGCTATGCACAATACAATTTCAGATGATGTGATTTCCTGTCATGTTGGGACTCGAGTAAGAAAAAACCACACGAGCAGGAGAGATGCATTTGAATCGATTGATCTGGATCCAGTTGCTTTTGTAAGAGGGGAGGAACTAGAATTCTCAAGAAAGAACTTAGATATAGTACTTACCAAGAGAACAGGAGAAATTCAAGATATGAAAGTGAAAACTAATTTTGATAGCAATGTAACCTTGTTGAAATTTTATCCAGGTTTTGATCCCGGGTTGATCGATTATAGCGTCCAATTTGGTAATAAGATAATTATACTTGAAGGGACCGGGCTTGGTCATGTAAGTAAAAAATGCATTCCTTCACTGAAAAATGCTATATCACGAGATGTTTTAGTATTCATGACTTCTCAATGCATTTGGGGAAGAACAAATTTGAACGTTTATGAGACTGGAAGAGATCTATTAAGTGTAGGCGTCATACCTCTGCGCAACATGTTGACTGAAACAGCTACTGTGAAGGCAATGTGGGCATTAGCCAATTTTAAGGATTCACAGAAAATAAAAGAGATAATGACAAAAAATATTGCCAACGAAATCACTCCCAGAAGAACGATCGGAAATATTGCTACTTATAATTGGTAAACTGTGATCACATTACTCTGACCGTATGCTTGATTAATCTAGCCAATAGACCGTCATAGACATGCTCAAAACTATCTCCGGTACAGTCAGGTAAAATAAACAAATTTAGTTTAAATAATTAAGAAGGTAAGGTGCAAATAGTCAAACACTCACTAGCTCATACAATCTGTGTCCACTATATCCCCCAATAGGTTTCACCACACCTTTAGTTTCAAGGGAACGTAAGAAGGCATTTGCAACAGAAATTTTTACTCCATTAGCACGCGCAAGAGCTTGGCTAGTAATGGGTTTCAAACTTCTTATAGATTTCATCGCTTGTCCCTCGTCGATTAATACAGTTAATTTATGTTTCTGTACCGGTTTGGCAGAACCCTTCTTAGTATCTGTTTTTTTCTCTTCACCAGCTGGACCTGATGATGCGCCCTTCTGTGAGCTACCGACAGGTTTTTTCTTCGCGCCTCCCATAGACAGACCTTGCTTGCTTTGACCATTTAATAAATTATTTCATTACCTAACTGTATGTGCATTTTGCTGTTAAAAGAATTCTCGTAATATTTTAAAATGGTTCAACCTAACAATTGACATTGGATTTTTCCGTCATTGTTTCTACCCTTGAAAAAATGGAGGAGACCTCAAGTAGGCTTGAGCTTACCGACCACCTAGTCGACCTTTTCAAAAATACACCTCCAGACATACTTGACAAGGTGATATATCTAATTCAAGGAAAGATTGCCCCAGATTATGAGGGAATCGAACTTGGATTAGCAGAGAAAATGATCGTTCGAGCCGTTGTAAACTCGTCTGGTGTTACTACTGAAAAGTTATACCAAATATATCAAAAGACGGGAGACTTGGGCGAGAGCACAAAGCTTGTAATGGGAAAAAAGATGCAAACTACTCTCCTAAAAGAACAGGTAACAGTAGAAAGAATCTATTCTACATTTTATAGGATTTCAAGAACTCTTGGAAGTGGCTCCCAGGAGATCAAGCTACGACTCTTATCTAGCCTTTTTAGTGACTCATCCGCCACAGCGTGCAAGTATATTGTCAAATTTGCACTAGGAACACTCCGTTTAGGCGTGGCTGATTATTCGATTTTGGATGCTTTGTCGCTTGCCTTCACAAATGATAAGAAACTGAGAAATGTTCTTGAGCCTGCCTACAATGTTTCAAGTGATTTAGGAAAGGTTGGTAAACTGTTAGCAACTGGAGGTCTTCCCGCTGTTGCATCACTGAAAATCCAGCTATTTATCCCAATTAGACCTATGCTCGCAGAGCGAGTTCGTACCGCCGAAGAGATCCTGGATAAAATGAATGGAACAGCCGCAGCAGAATATAAGATCGATGGTGAAAGAGTTCAAATTCATGCTGGTTCAGATAAAACAGAAATCTTCTCCAGAAGGTTGGAAAATATCACCTCACACTATCCTGATATTGTTAGATCAGTGAACAAAATTAGATCGAAGAATATCATATTGGAGGCGGAAGTGGTAGCCGTTGATGAATCTACAGGTGAATATCTGCCATTTCAAGAACTGATGCATAGGAGGAGGAAATACAATGTCTCCGAAGCAGTTGAAAAGTATCCGGTTTCACTAAACCTTTTTGACATTTTGTACAAGGGAGGCCATGAAGTAACTCATTTCCCGTATTCAGCGCGGCGTGCTATGCTAGAATCTTTAGTGCGAAAAACGAATGACTCGACTATTAAAATTATCACGCAAAAAACAGTTCAGAATCCAGTACAAATTGAAGAATTGATGTCAAAGGCGATAGAGTCCGGCTGCGAAGGGCTGATGCTAAAACAGCTTGATAGCCCGTACAGGGCGGGGGCTAGAGGCTATGCGTGGACTAAGATCAAGAGAGAGTATCGAAGTGAACTTGCAGATTCTTTGGATTTGGTGGTTGTTGGAGCATTATTTGGTAAAGGACGAAGAACGGGTAGATATGGTGCACTATTGCTCGCAGCTTATGACCAGAAATCTAATAAATTCAGGAGCGTATGCAAGGTGGGAAGCGGATTTAAAGACAGTGATTTGGAGACACTCTTTAAAGAACTCCAACCCCATGTGTTAAAAAATCAGCATCCGAGAGTAAGTTCAACACTTGAAATGGATGTATGGTTTGAGCCAAGTGTGGTAATAGAAGTGATAGCATCAGAAATAACATTAAGTCCTTCTCACAGCGTCGGCATGAACGAAATTAGAAGTGGATTTGGCCTGTCACTCAGGTTTCCCAAATTCACAGGCAAGATTAGATTTGACAAAAATCCAGAAGACAGTACAAGTGAAAAAGAGCTGCTATCGATGTATAAACAACAACTGCGAGCGATAAAAGCCTAATTAAATTAACTACTTTAACCTTATCAGTCTCGGTAGATAATATTAGTCCAATGAATTTACAAGGTTCTGTGTATTATCGATTTAGATAGGCTTTACCTTTATCATGAGCTTGAAGTTGCTGAAGATATCTTTACATCTATTGCGAATTGTAACTTCAGTTATACCTGCAAAATTTGAAATGTCTATCTGAAGTAGGTTTATTCCTAGCAAAACTGCTGCTAAGTAGATATACGCTGCCGCAAGACCATTTGGAGCTTTACCGTCAGCCAGTAAATGGTTATTTGTCTTACTGGCTAAATCTATTGCAAGCCTCTCCACTCGTGTATCAATTTTTGAAATGTTAACAAGCTTTGATATGTAGTGATCTATCGCTACATTGGCCGATGTCGAAATCATGGAATAGATAGATCTACTAGTCTTAATCCTATTGCTAGTAACCATATTCAATTGTGGAGGGACACAGGGTTTAGGAACCACTTCTGGGGATAATGTTTGTGAAACCGAAGAAGAGATGATATTCTCTGATGAGCAGTTCATATCCATTACCATCGATCGATAATATTTAGACGCAAGCTTTACGCTTGATCTATCATGCTCTGATATGCCGGCAGCTTTAATGATTTCTTCTAGTGACCTGACGACTCCACACCTCCTACAAGCCAAATATATGGTTGCTGCCGCTATACACACAATAGATTTGCCTTTTGCTTCACAAGTACTTTCAAAATTTCTATAAATCATTGACGCAGTTTCAACAAGTGATTTTGGTAAACCTAGAATTGAACACATTTCGTTAATTTTTGAAAGTACATTCGACAGTCTCCTATCCTTAGGGGAATTTACTCTAATTCTAGTGTGCCATTTCCGCGCCTTATTCATCTGTTCTACAACTTGATAATCAAGTGATCTTCCACTATAATCCTTAGAGGTAGCACTTATTTCAGTACGTAAGCCGAAATCGTGTAGTGAATAACTTGTTGAACCACTGGCACGCGTGTTCTTATTTCTCTCCTCAATATCTGTTGAATGCGTTTCAGGTCCGTAATCGTCAGCTTCCTCGATTACTACATATCCACAAGTTCTACAAATATATTCGCCTTTATTATAATCATGCACAATACTGGATTGGCATTCAGGGCATTCTGCCTGATACTGGAGTGGGTTCATTTGCGCTTACCCTTGTATAATTTAGTATGTGAGCGATATGATTTAGGTTTCCTGGCAGAATCCCTGTTACTAGGAGTAGGTTCGGATTCAAATACTTTCATTCCACTTATTTTGTTACCTGATTTGGTATCTGGTAATACTGATGCAAATGGTGCTCTAACTGAACCTATGAGTTCAATAATTCTCCCTATCTTTGTACCCTCATTGTCAAATAGTAATTGACCAATCTTAGAAAATCCGCAAGATGGGTTAAGCTTAACAATAAGCCTTCCACTTCGAGCTAAATGAAGGACTTCACCAATTTCCATCACATTCATATTCACCATCCCGATACACTTGTTATCATTGTATTCTGTCAATAAAAATTAGTCATGTGATAAAACAAAGTATCCATATTATTTCCATAGTAAATATGTGACAAGAATCCTATCTCTTGCTTGCACTTCTATTTTCTTGCATTTTTTTCGCGATTTGATTTAGCAAATTTGTTTTCTTTTCCGTCTTGGGTATCATGAGATATCCTGATCTGACAAACGGTCTTCGCGGGTATTTTGCGTTGGAATTTAAATCTTCTTCAGAAAAAGTCAAGCCAAGACGTTTTGAGGCCTTTGTCAGTTCCTCAATAGTTGGATCATAAATGGCTGTATCTTTGGAAATTTTTCGCCCTTTTCTTTTACTTAGATTCTTGTTAAAATAATCTAACCATAAAATAACGTGATCGTAGTCTTTCATCCCGTCTTCAACAACAACCCTTACTCATTTGGATATCTTCGGGTATCAGTCTTGTTTGAGGATATTGACAAGTATGATAGTAGAGGACGACGAGACAAAAGGGATTCAAATTTTTTCTAGCTTCTAGCGCTTTATCAATATAGCATTAATTATTCCGTCCTGAGATGGCCTCGAAACGATTCTCGCCTGACCAAGTTCACTATCTATTATTGCTCCTTTAGAGAGTACGCCTCTTCGCTCATAGTCCTTATTGGCAGGATTTTTGACAACTTTTATAATTTTCACCTTACTAGTCTTCTTTTCTACTGGATCAGAGACGTTCGCAAATTCCACTTTCTTGAATGATATCTTTTTGTTTCCTCCCCTTACTCGCCGCTGAACGGTAGCAGACTTTCCGACAACCGGCTCACTAGGATACCTATCAATTTCATATTTCCGTCTTCTCCTTGCTGGGATTATCTTACCACCAGTAAATTTTCGGCCAAAGAGATTCTCTACGGATTTTCTCATTCAGATCAGGTTGAATAAGACGCTATAAAGAGTTTTTCTATCAACAATAAAAAAACGGTCGCCTATACTGCTTTCTGAACGAGACTATTCTTTAGCTCAACTAGATCATTAACTCCAAAGTATTCCTGAAACTTTTTGGATGTACGATAAATTTTCAACCTTCCAAGATTTTCATATTCAATGAAAGATCTCGCTTTCAAATCCTTGACATGTGAGTATGCCTGTGTCCCTCGGATTTGGACCAGTCGTTTCGAGGTAATTGGTTGTTCGTATGCAATGTAGGACAGAGTCTTAAGCGTGGCAACGGGAATCATAGGTTGCTGCGCAAAACGCCTGACCAGCGGAGTGTAAGAGGGTTTGACTTGAAATGCAAAGGTGTCCCGTTGCAATTCGCATATTTCTATCGCCTTGAATGCATTCTGCGTTCTCTGCATCAATTCCTTGACCATCTTAAGTGTAATTTCTCTAGAACTTGACCCCGAAGCTTTCATAAGTTCGTCAATAGATAATGGCCTTCCTGACGAGTACAGAGCAACTTCCAACCTGGCAACAATCTCTTCTTGAGGATATCTGCCACCCAACAGACATCACCTGGAAAATCCGTAATACGTTATTAATCTGACTGATTTGGGTAGCAAATCATGAAATCTCCATCATTCTCTTGAATAATTGAAATCTTACCTTTTAAAGCTAGGTATAGTACAGCTATAAAGCATCTAACTTTCTCGATTTGGTCCATTTTCTCTGTGAACTTTCGGAAAGATAGCAATTTGTCAGCACTAACAATATCGAAAATCATGTCCTCATATGACTGAAGAATCTGCTCAAACTTGACTAGATAATCATTGAAATCAAAGCTTTGCACAGCCTCCAAGTTCAAATGTTTCCTTGTTTTCCTTGGATTTGCAAGATCAGTTATCATATTTTCTAAGACATGGAGAAGCTCTTCCAACGATACAGGATATGTCGATTCAATTCTATATGGAATCTCGATTGGCTTTAGTACCGGAACGGGCTTATCATCCTCGAATGAGCCTAAGCTTTTCTTCATCATCGCTATTTTCTCTAATCTAAAAATGCTCTCAACCTTAAGCCGATAGATCAGCGCGGAAGACAGGGCTGCTATACCACAAACCCTCAGATCTTTCTTTCCTGTGTCGGAAATCAATTTCAAAAGCATTTCTAGAAGGGATCTGACTTGTATATCCCAAACGTCTTTCTTGGACAGAATGGACGGGTTAAACAGAAGATCTAGGGGCGGTTTTGATATACTGTGCCTCGTTTTGTCGTTTGAATCGTCCATTACTCAGAAACTAACATTTTCGTAGTATTAATCATGTTCTTTCTAAAAAAAGAGAGTGTTTGAGTACATTAGTTTGATAATAACAAAAACATTCAAAAGTCGCTGTTTGGCTAGAAACAGAATTGGGAATGGTCATGGCTTCAAAGAAGGAACTGCGGGAAAAGGAAAATTTGGAACGTCTATCAAATGCAATTGCTACACTAGATTCTATTTCTAGAAATAACAATATTCAACGAAATATAAGAAATATGATAAGAGAGGTTATGAGTGCGATCAAGAATGAGAAGAATGGGTCTGTTTCTGTTCGCGCTGCTAACGCGATAAGCATGTTAGATAATGTAACTCAAAACCCTCAAATGCAATCTCACATTAGAACTATGGTTTGGCAGGTAGTTTCCACACTAGAAAGTATCAGGGAGTAATCTACTGCTTATTCTCAACATTCTTTACTGGTTTTAGCGGAGGCGGCAGCTTTTCAAGTTTATGATTTGGATTTGCGAGATAATGCCTTGAAGCACCTTCTCCACTTAAAACAATATTACAATTAACACATCTATACCTAATTGCCAACTTATATTATAGTGAATTGAACTATCTAAAAAGCATACGCATAACGGATATTATCTTAGCCTAACTATCTCTCTGCTATCGGGAACCATAGACTTTATTCGTAATCTCGAGTAAACGTTACTTGCTACGTTTTCTGATTTGGACTTTTCGCCATGATTTACTAAGACCCGTTTGGGTCTGACTCTCGAAACAAAACTAAGTATCTGACTAAAATCACTATGCCCGCTAAAACCATCAATTTTCTGGGTAGAGCATCTTACAGGTATCACCTTCAATTTGCCCTTCTCATCTAGCATACTGGCCTCAGATATGCGTCCATCGATAACGCGCCGTCCAAGAGTTCCATTTATTTGGTATGAAACGAACATGATTTTGTTTCGACTATTTGGGGCAATCTCTTTAAAGTATTCCACGGATGGACCCCCCTCAAGCATTCCAGAAGTTGCCATAATAATTGAGGGATTTTCATCATTCAAAACCTCATCCCTGCGGCCGTAGCCGTTGACGGCTGTAAAGTATTCTGATTGGAAAGGATTCACACCTTGTGATACCGATTTTCTCACATCATAACCCAAGTAATGAGCATACGACATGTGAATAGCACTCGCCTCGGAAATCATCCCCTCAATGAAAATAGGGGCTTCGATAAGTCTGCCCTCCCTCATTTCTCTGTCTATGACCAACATTATTTCCTGGGCTCTTCCTACTGCCGGAACGGGGATCAATACTTTTCCTCCTCCCGACAATGTTTGGTTAACACTCTCGGTAAATGTTCGATATACAGTAGATTGGTCTGGCATAATGTCGATGCTGTTACCGTATGTACTTTCAGTGATCAGGGTTTCGACCCTTGGATATATCGATACTGCGCTGTCAAGTAATTGTGTTCTAGCATATTTGTAATCACCAGAATATAGTATATTATGTACTCCTGAAATGTTGATATGAACCGTTGCACTGCCCATAATGTGACCAGCGTTGTTAAGTGTTATAGTGACATCAGGGGATACATCTGTTGGTTTCCCATAAGGAAGTGTGATACAGTGCCTAATTACCTCGTTTACATCCCTGGATTCATATGGCAAGTAACTCCCATTGTTCTTAGCTATCTTTACTGAGTCATGCTGAAGAAGTGCCATAAGTGGTAGCGTTGGTTCAGTACAATAAACTGGTCCTTTGTAGCCATATTTAAAGAGAGTTGGTAAAAATCCCTGGTGATCAATATGAGCATGACTTAATACAACTGCGTCAATCTCATCAAGATCAAAGTTAAACCAATCTATCCTAGGATATGCAGACAAACCCGAGATGTCCCCGGGATTTATTCCGCAATCAAGCATGACCTTACTTTCGGATGTAATGACCATGAAGCAAGATCTTCCTACTTGTTTGACCCCACCTAAACATAAAAGTGATATTTCCTCTTTACTTCGTGGCCTAGATCTGATCTCTCTTGGCTGGTCGTTTGAATTCATTTTCATGGTACCGTTCGAAGAATCCTCTGCATCGTTCTTGATGATGAGGGGTTGTCTGAAAATTCTCTTGCCTAATGACTGCAAGAATAAACTACGTTCCTTTGCTGAGCCCTTGAGGGTAGAATGAATGAGGTTAATAATACTAGAGGGGATGTGAGGAGAACGCAGCGTGTGAGCAATCCACCCAGTGTTTTCAGCTATCGAAATAATCATTTCAGGAGTAATCAGTTCAGGATGGTTAACTTCCAGAACTACCTCGCCGGTAGCGTCATCGCAAAATATAGCAGATATGCTTACACCTCCGGGAAGAACCTTAAGAATTGCCGTACGTGTTTCTTCTTCAGATAACCTTATTGATGGATCTGTTCTGATAGTGAACCTCTTCTTTAAAGACCTTGAAAGGGAAGA
Organism: Nitrososphaeraceae archaeon; assembly: GCA_044870745.1. Taxonomy (GTDB): domain Archaea; phylum Thermoproteota; class Nitrososphaeria; order Nitrososphaerales; family Nitrososphaeraceae; genus TA-21. The sequence continues at coordinate 17,168 of JBIOZE010000095.1, forward strand.
TAAGTAGTATGTAAGCTCAGTCAAAGAGAATTTGGGATTTAAAGTGTACAATGAAATATTTGGGCCTTCGAATTTCGCACTAGTTATTTTTGATTCGGGAGGAACAGAGGGAAGGATAACATTCGCAAGGATATCATCATGGTTTGTCTTCTCTCTTTTCTCGTTATTATTTTCACCTGAGACTCTCTTGGATTTTGTAGAGCTCTTGACTTTCACCGTATTCTGTAGCGAAATGCCTTCATTTTCATCAATATTCTGATTCAGAATTTCATTTTTCACTTTGGCTAACTTTTATTATGGATATGCCGGAATCCTGCACCATTTGCCGTTGATATAAATACAAAAAACGTACTTATGTAAGGCAAACAGATTCAGCGCCGTTACAATCCCTTTAAGCTTAGACTCCCATTAATATATATTTTGAGCAAGGGCTTTGCCAATATTATTGCCTATTTCAGAAAGGCAAATAGGGAATTACAAAGCCTACAATTACAATGAAAAACATGGACCATGAAAGAGCAGCAGAGATAGTCTTAAGTCGCTCCTTCTTGAGCCTTGATCGGCTTTCTATTAATGAGCCATATAACTGACCCCCGTCTAAAGGGCCTATTGGGAGTGCATTAAATATGCCCAGGTTGAAATTGATAAACCAGAGCCAATATAGCATATTTGCAATTATTGGATATGAAGGCCCGAAAACAGGTGAATAGTAATTTGCAGACATCTCGTCAGAATATGGAGTGAAACCCTTTACAACTGTTGGCGGTGGCAACATAGGTATTATACCTGCTGTAAACGAGCGCTTGTACAATTCCAGTGCTTGCGTTGGAAGCGGTCCCAATGAGACTCCAAGTATAGGCTTAGAAGGGTCTATTGTGTTCGGGAGTGCCAGTTGCTTGGTAAACTCAGTGCCTTGGTGATCTTGCCAAACTACAGGAATGCTAGTGCCGATGCTACTTATCAGTACTGTCCTCAACTCCTCAGGAGAGTGTATTTCTTTCCCCGCAGCAGACAGTAAAACCGAGTTTGGTGTTAGACCCAGGTTCTTTGCCAATGAATTTTCTGTTACGTCCGAAATTATTACCCCGGATTCGATATTTCTTACCTGTTCGATAGGAACCAAACTAGAAACAACAACGTAAAGTAAAATAAAACACGCTGCCGCAAGAACCATGTTATTCAAGGGCCCAGCTGTAAGTACAGCACTTCTTTCTTTCATGGATGCCCTAGCGAGTTCCTCCCTTTCTATATTAACAAATGCTCCTACTGGAATGCCTAACGCTAATACGATGCCTGTAGACTCTACCTTAAGATTGTGAACTCGCGCCACAATTCCATGTCCCGCCTCATGGATAAAGACGCTTATTATCAAAGCCACCAGGGTGTAACCGATAGGAAGAATTGGATTTATTCCTGGTATTAGCAAATTTGCCTGAGGACCAAAACCTCGTGCTGTCTCTCTAAACGTAACACTTGATGCGACTGCAACTATACTGCTAATGATCAGTATCAATGCAATAGCAGTTATGAGTGGCATGAGGTAAACGTTAAATTTAGCATATATTTTAGCTACCCTAGTTCTGGCTATCCGATCAAAGAACTTCAATCCAAATGGAGTATGAATTAGAATTAAAGGAAATGGTTTGAATAGATCCACATGAATTTTATTCTTCTTCTGTTGTTCCAGATTTTAATATTGATTTTATTAGATATTTAAATGAATTTGTTTTGATACTTTTATGGGTATTTTTTCCGTACTTATGACCAATCTATTTAAGCTGTTTAAATTTTTCTGATTAAAGTCGCTTTCAGTGTTCTAGTGCATTATAAGATAGGCAATTTTCAGTACCTCATGAGATACTGTGAATTTGAAAATCTATTCATTTTTTTCTCCAATAATCTATCGCACTCATTTCGATTAGTTCACGAACATCGTGTTGTAACATTTTCAATTGATTCAATAACTCATCTTTTTTCTTCATATGAAAACCTTCTTCTATATGAAATTCGACTTCATCGAGATCAAGAAATTTTGCGCATATGTTACAGTTGACTTTTTCCATGTTATGATTTTAGAGCTGGGACGTATTTATTTACCAGTGCCTGGAATGAAGTTTACTAAACTTTTTATTTCGAATTCCTTCAAATTATGTAATAACATCATTTCTATAAAGTATTATATAGAGTAATACGCAAGAACGTTTAGTCATTTGAGCTAATGTATTATTTAAGATACTCTGGAATAGCTGTTTTAGTTTTTACCTTATTGATATTTCAACATTGTGTTCTCATGGACAATAGTGCCCAACTTGTTTGAGATATCAGTCATACTGGTAGTAATTGGAGTAGGAGCTGGCATTTTGGGATCGTTAGTAGGCATTGGTGGAGGTATTATTATGTCTCCGACACTATCTTTCTTGGGTCTTGCACCAGCGCAAGTGGCAAGTACCAGTCTTATTGCAGTATCATCAACAAGTACTTCCTCAGTTATTGCTTATGCAAGATTACAGAAAATAAAATATAATATAGCTATCAAGATGGCGATTTTTTCAAGTCCAGGGGCTATCTTTGGCGCGCTAATTTCTACAAATATATCTCCATTGGATTTCAAATTGTTTTTCGCGATTCTACTATTTACAACTGGCGTATACCTACTATTTAGGAGCTCCATCCTGAGTGAACGCAAAGTAAGAACTGATTCAAGGTGGATTAAGATATTTTTCTATTCCGGCACAGTTGGGGCTGGCATTATTTCAAGTTTATTTGGAATTGGAGGAGGGGTAATTTTTGTCCCATTACTAGTATTGATTAATGGGATGAACATGACATCTGCTGTACCAACAGCGCAATTAGCATTGATGTCAACATCTCTGGTCGGTACCATCACTCATGTTATCTTAGGAAATCCAGAATATTCTTTTGCATTGTTTCTTTGTATAGGATCATTTGTAGGAGCACAAATTGGATCGAAACTTTTGGCGAGATTTAAGGATTCTACATTAGCAAAGATATTTGCATTTTTGCTAATAGCAGTAGCAATTCGATTTCTATTAGATTTATTCAATAAATAAGGTTAGGCACTTCATAGTTGGCAAAAATCCAGTTTACAACTTTTGCCATATTTGGCCTGTAGTAAAAACCCAGTCTGGTGAATGCATATCACTAACAAATTGAAGAGGCGTAGATAAAAATATTGAATAAGGATTGACACTATTATCTTGCAATAATTTCAGAAAATAGTCACATTACATTCTAAGCTTAAGTGTTGATGTAATAAGAATATTAAATAGGTGATATAACCCATTTCTGAGCAGAGTTATTGTTGATTGAAATACCAAATCGACTAGTTTGTGTCAACAATTATGCTATACGATATCTAGAATATGACTCTACTGAAGTAAATAATCCGAGGAAAAAGGAAGTCTTATTGCTATTGCATGGGATAGGAGCATCCGCCGAAAGGTGGTTGCCAGTAGTACCCCTTCTGACCAAATACTTTAGAATAATAATTCCTGATATCATTGGATTTGGATATAGTGATAAGCCGACTGTTGAATACAGTATGAATTTCTTTGTTGAATTCATAAGTGAATTTTTAAAATGCCTACGAATTAAAAGAGCTCACGTAATGGGTTCTTCATTTGGCGGCCTAGTTGCGTCAGAATTAGCTTTGAAATTTTCGAGCGTAGTAAGAAGAATGATTCTTGTATCGCCGGCTGGGTCTATGAAGACTGCGACGAAGACCCTTGATGAGTATATTCTCGCCGCATTGTATCCGACCGTTGAAAACGCAAGACAAGCATTCTCCGATATGTCTTTCGATCCGAAAATAGTAACAGATGATATTATCAAGGATTTTGTTAATAGGATGAAATTGCCTAATGCCAAGTATGCCTTTATGTCGACATTATTGGGAATACGTAATGCCGATGACTTGCAGAATAGATTAACAGAAATCATATCCCCAACCTTATTAATTTGGGGTAAAGAAGATCGGATGATACCGTCTCAATATGTGAATGAGTATATGAAAATTCCAAATTCAAAGTTGGCATTAATTCCCAAATCTGGTCACACGCCTTTTACTGAGACCCCCAATTTATTCGCTAAAATTGTCTTAGAATTTTTAGGTGAATTTCAATAGTATTAAATAAATGCATAACGAGTAAGTTCTATGGGTAGTAATCCTGATATTGACGACACCGTTTCGTCTTACAAGAAGGCTGTTGAACAAGGGAACCAAGCTCAACGTGATTTTATCAAACAATTCTCAAATCTTCAGCAAGATGCGATGCAGAATTTTTTCTCAATGTTACAAGGCCTTACATTCTATAATGCTATGTTCAAAACTACCGTTCAGAGCGGTGGGAGGATCTCTATACCTGAAGCTGAAAGACAAGCTCTTAAAATTGATGATGGCGATTTAGTTCAGGTTATTGTGATACCGATAGAACGAAGACGAAAAGAGCCAGAAAAGTGATATTGGACTTCGAACAAGGTGGAATTGGACTCAGATACGGACTATCGGTAAGGATTTTCTTGCACCAAGAACATCAACATTATAGCCCCGGCGATTATTGAGATCGTGTTCTGAGCCATTGCCCTACTTTTGGCAAGACATTATTCTGAGAATAGCTGCTAGCTATCAATCCTACATGACCTGTGTGAAATCTCATTAATCGTTTGTCATCACTAGAAACTACCTCATTAAGAGGAACGCTGCACTCTGGTGAAACAAGATGATCTTCTTCAGCAACAATATTGAGTAATGGGATATCTATTCTAGACAAGTTTATTAGGTTTCTGCCAAGCTTCATCTCGTTATTGAATAATAAATTTCTCTGATAAATATCCTTGATCCACTGTCTTATTGTCTCTCCAGCGATTGGAGGAGTATCATATAACCACTTTTCAATTCTCAGAAAGTTTTGAACAAATGAATCGTTATCTATATTCTCAACTAGATTGAAATACTTATTAACCCCTTGCTTAAATGGTTTTAGCGCCGCATAACATTCGTAGAGTTTCTGTGCAGGGAGATTTCCAATAGAATCTACCAATTTGTCAATATCCATATATCTCGCAATATTAGCAATTACTGTGGTATCTTTACTGGTGTCCAATACAGGGGCTATCGTTACCAAATTCTTAACCTTTTCCTGATGCAATGCACTATACATACATGACATTGACGAACCCATACAATAACCATGTAATGTTATTTTGTCTACTGAATTCCTGTTCCTTACAATGTCAACGGCGTCATCCATGAAGTAATTCACATAGTCATCAAAGGATACGAATTTGTCAGCATTAGCGGGAGACTTCCAGTCTAGAAGATATATATCAAAACCTTGGCTCAATAGGCTACGAATCCAGCTCTTATTAGGCTGAAGATCGAGGATATAGGATTTATTTATGAGAGCATAGACGACTAGGATTGGAGTTGCTGCCGTTTTAGCTACCAAAGGTCGATAGTGCAGAAGTCGAAATAGTCTTTTTTCGAATAACACTTCACTATCGGTAGTACCCACAGCAATTTCCCTAGGATCAGAAAGGATCTCCCTGGCCTTTCTTATTTTCCTGACAATATCATCTTGGTAAGGAGGTTCACTAAGAACAGAAGTTCCTTTCATGATTGTGCCTTGCTCCTGAGCACCGACATCTCTAGGTAAAATTGTTCTCTCTTCCATACTTTTTTACACTTTCAAATTCTTGGCGGAGATCTCGGACATCCCTTCTCAATTCGGTTAATTCTCTTAATATTATGTCAACTTCTGACCGAGTTGGCATATTCAATATTTCCATATTTTTTTCAAAAATTCTATGGATGCTATTCATCAATTCAATCTGAGCACTAGAAACCTCATCGTAAGCTTTGGCAAAATCCTTAGAGGTAAATAATGAAGTATATGCATCTTCGAAAGCGTCTATCAACGCCATTCTTATTTGTTCTTGATCCCAATTTGTTGAGACGGATGACTTGTTGGCTGTCAGATTATTAAAGGCATGTGTATAGGCGCTGTTCATTTGAATCCAATAATTATTCAGACTAGCGTAAGCGTCTATCATAGACTTAATTAAGCATAATAATTCTGAACAGTATTCATTGTAATCCTTCACAAATCCTTTCATTGGCCCTATCGTAGGTAACTGAACAATTTCATTCCACTTATCGTAAACTGATGCTAATTCGGATTCTACGCCACTCATTGTACGATTGTGTTCATCACGCGTTTCCTGCTTTGGCCTAGTTGAATCAGACATGTTCTTTGTTTCCTTATGGATATCACAATTGACCTGCTATATTCCAAAATAAATTGTTCAAAGTCGCTAATATATCTTGTCATATATCGTGGCAAATGTCGCCTTTCATGGACGGTATTGCCAAATGACCTCTGGAGATCAATGGTAAGTTTCACAAGGTAGGAACCGTAAAAACAAATTCCTTATTTGAGTTTAAAAATAGTTTATAAGGGCTTACGTGCAATTGTCGCCTTGTCAAAAACTGGATTGACACGAGTGTAAAAAAGCCTCTTAAAATTGGGCTCGTAGCTCAGCATGGATAGAGCGCCTGCCTTCTAATCATCGTTGAAGAAAGCAGGAAGTCGTGGGATCGAAGCCCACCGGGCCCGCCTTGGCGGTTTTTGAAAAGAGCGTTTAATTTTTCATTTTATATGTCCTTTCTAAACAATTTTAAATGGCTTTCAGAATTTGATTCTTGCAAGAAGTATTATGGTTAATGATAATCAGCTTACAAGTTTGGTAAAATCTGCGCGTGAACAATCATCAAAGCGAAATTTTAGTCAATCTGTCGAAGTAACCTTAGTGTTGAAGGATATTGATGTAAAGAAGGGATTTACCCTGAACGAAGTTGTTTCGCTGCCAAATAAACCTTCCAGACAAGCCAAGATTTGTGTTATAGCCTCAGGCGATATGGGAACTAGAGCACGCAAAGCAGTAGTAGATAAGGTGATAGAACCTGAGGAATTAGACAGATTAGGTACAAATAAGAGAGAGGCTAGGAAGATTGTAAGAGAATATGACTTTTTTTTGGCTGACACATCATTGATGTCGAGCGTAGGTCGCTCGTTGGGCCAGTTCTTAGGTCCCAAGGGAAAGATGCCAACACCCTTCCCCTATGGTGCTCCCATAGAAACTATAGCTGAAAGATTTAGAGGGTCTGTCCGTGTTCGGGCAAAAAATCAACTAAACGTATCTACAAGGATTGGAGATGAAAAAATGCAGGACAATGAATTGGTAGCCAATGCAGGAGTAGTCATTACTGCGGTTGAAAAAAAGCTGCCACAAGGGGATAAAAACATACATAATGCAGTCATCAAGTTTACGATGGGAAAACCGAGCAAATTGTCAACTGTCATGGACAAAAAACAAAAAGGTGGATAGGGATGTCGGCAGCAACAGGATCTACCACTAAAAGAACTCACTACCCCAAACGCAAACAGAAACTATATCAACAATTGCAACAGCTTCCAAAGACTTACGACGTTATAGCCCTATCAAGTATGGCTAAAGTTCGTGCAGCTCAGCTTATGAATGTACGTAAAAAATTTCATAATGAAATTCTGATAAAAATAATTAAAAATAAAGTTAGTCAGAAATCCTTTGAAACTGTTACTGGAGTGGAAGGATTAGACAGACTATCATCAAAACTTGAAGGTCAGTGTGCGTTGATGTTCACTAATGTCAGTCCCTTCAAACTAAATCTGATCTTTGACAAAAATAAAGTTTACATGGCTGCGAAAGTGGGCGACGTTACTAGAAAGGATATCGTAGTTTCATCGGGTAATACTGGTTTAACACCAGGTCCAGTCCTTTCAGAATTCAAACAAGCTAATGTCCCAACCAAGATAGACCAGGGTACAATATGGGTTAGCAAGGATACAACTGTAGCACGCGCTGGAAACGTGATTAATGAAAAAACTGCTGCGTTGTTGTCTAAATTAAACATAAAACCCATTGAGGCTGGAATCAGGGTAAGGTTTGCAATCTCCCAAGGTTTGGTGTTTGAAGAAAATGACCTTATAATAGATTTAAAGGAATATTCGCAAGAACTCACGATTTCTCACCTTGGCGCACTGTCGCTTGCGATTGAATCAGCATATATGACATCAGATAGTGTCAAACCTCTTCTACAGAAGGGCCTTCAACATGGAGAATCACTAGCTCTTGCTTCTGGTTATATCTCTCCTAGTACTATTCTGAGAGCGTTGTCTAAAGTGGAATCTGAGGCTCGGAATATCGCTCGAACTGTCAGCGACAAAGGCTACACACTTGGCTAAGAATAATGCCGTTAAAAATTTGATTTGATGATCACATTGAGGCAATAATTTACCCTAAAATGAAAGGGTAATCGTCAAAGTCACTTTATTTATCTAGAACGAATCAACTGGTAGGACATTCAGGATGTCTATCTGCTTAGCCGAAAAGAGCAGATAATCCTTCTAACGCTTCTTCTTCTTTCTTTTCTTCTTTCTTTTCTTCTTCTTTGCTTGAAGCGGGAGCTGCTTCGCTAGTTGAGGGGGCCGGTGCCGAAGATGCTGCTACCGCAACAGGAGCTGCTTTTAGTGCCTCATCAATATTTACTTCAGTTAAGGCAGCAACTAATGCCTTTACTTTCACTTCGTCAGGACTGGCACCAGTAGCCTTAATCACGCTAGTAACATTATCTTCTGTTATGGGTTTTTGCAATTTATGCAACAATAAGGCAGCATAGACGTATTCCATTGTCAAGGTAAGGTCTGTCTTAGACCATAATATAAAACTTTCAAATGTCACAATATCTTTGTACTTCTAGCTACCGCATAGAGATGATCTTTCAGATCCCTTTCGTATAATGAATTCATCTTTTCTAGTAACGTGGCTCTTGCTTGTGCTCTATCCTCCTGGGTGTGAGCCCTAAGGACATTTGCAAACATTTCTGGAAGATTTTCTTTTATCCAACCATCAAGAACATGATAACGCTCTTCATTAATCCACGTAACTTTTGATGAATTCTCATCAATTTCCCCATTGAACGATCCAGTTTCTACCCTGTCTATAAGCATAAATATGCAATTATTGGGATCAGGGCTTGTCAGTACTTCCTTTGGTCTTCCTTCGCCTTGTCCGGACCGTACTTTGTCAATTAACCCTGCTGGAATGATGGAGAACCCCTCAACATTAACCCTTGAGCCATTAGTAGAAGTAATACGTCCAATAATGACTCTAGTATATTTGTCATATGGTTGTGATACAAAGACACATTCACCAGCTTTTATCTTACCTTTTGATCGCCCAAACATCATTAAGCTGCCTCAAACAAATTATTTATTACTTGCGATATTTGACTTTTTACACTCCTTATTCCCACGAGGTTTTAGTATTGACAAAAGTCAGATCAAAATAATATATGACATTTCACAGAGATGTTAGTAAATGTCACTCACTAGAGTTTTCATTTCGGCAGAAATTTCTGAAAGAGATGAGATCTCGAATATTCAGGATAAGATTTTTGCGTACGGCAACCTTGACTTTCGTAACGCAAAAAAGGTAGACAGGGATAATTTTCACTTTACACTACTTTTCATTGGAGAAGTTGATTCTGCTTCATTGGATCAGATCACGGGAATTGTTTCAAGCATCAAGTTTAGCGCCTTTGAATTCAATTTTGCAAAAATCGGTGGTTTCCCAAATAGAAAGTATGCCAGAATAGGTTGGGTCGGGATAGAAGGGATGGGGGAGCGAAAGATGTCAGAACTGGCGGAAGCTATTGGACAAAAATTATCTTCTTTCATGGTTAAAGAGAAGAGTCACTATGTTCCACACATAACCTTATTTAGAGTAAGAAATGGAACCATTAATTTGGAATCAATGCTGGCAGACCACAATATTAGTATAAACTTTCGTGATAGGATAAAGGAAATCAATTTGAAGAAGAGTATTTTGACTTCAACTGGCCCCCATTACTCCAACATTGTTACTGTGAAGGCTGAATGAAAGAATATCAGCAAGTTATAGCGGAAGCCATTCAGAGTTGTAAACCTACAATTTCGAAAACAAAAGAATTGGAGAAGGTATCCGAACTAGTTATGAACTTGATTGAAAGGTCCATTACGAGTCTAGCCGATAACAGAATAATAGATTTCTCTATTGGTGGATCTTATGCGAAGGGCACCTGGGTTGCAGATGATATGAACGAACCTGACCTAGACATATTTGTAAAATTCGATCCAATTGTTGAAAAAAAAGAATTTGAAGATCTTGGAATAAAAGTAGGGCTTTCGGCATTGAGTGAATATGACCCTTATCTTAGATATTCAGAGCATCCTTACGTAGAGGCCAAAATAAAAGATATTCGAATAAATGTTGTACCCTGCTACAACGTAAAAGAAGGCAATTGGAAAAGTGCGGCCGATCGATCGCCCTTTCACACCACATTCATGAAAGAGCATCTAAATGATTATTTGAGAGACCAAGTCAGACTCTTGAAAAGATTTCTGAAATCTACCGGTATTTACGGCTCTCAACTCTCGGTCTCTGGGTTCAGTGGTTACGTAACAGAAATACTCATCTTGAAATATGGCTCCTTCATGAATGTCATAAAGTACATTGCTACTTTAGATCATGATGGGGATTTGGTAGCATTGCATGATCTCGAGTCACATTTATTTCGACATTTTGATAGTAAAATCATCATTATAGATCCTATCGATACTAAGAGAAACTTGGGTATTGCAATTTCCCCAGAGTCGCTAGGCAAATTTATCTTGATTGCCCGTTCTTTTCTTGAAGATCCATCGTTAGATTATTTTAGAACAAATGAAAATAGTATTGATCTTGTAATAATCGAGAGAATTAGATCAAATTTGTTAATTGTAGAATTTGCAATAAGACAGAGGAGCCCAGATATCTTGTGGGGCCAACTGAAGAAAAGTTTGAACGCCTTGTCTACACAATTAGAAAAAGCTGGCTTCAATACATTACTAAACACTAGTATCACTGATGAAAAAAAATATGCTGCGTTTGTATTCCTAATAGAATTTATGAAATTACCTCCTTTTGCCATGCGTAAGGGGCCAGAAGTCTTCAGGAAAGTTGATACAAAGGCATTTATTTCAAAAAATAATTTAGTACCGTACTGGATTAATAAAAACATGAAAGTTCTTACAATTTCGAAGAGAAAGAATCTTGATGCACAGCAATTTGTCTCTGAAATTCTGTCGGGGGGTAGAACCGACGCAGGTCTTAACAATGAGATAATGAAAGATTTACGAGGCGGGTTCGATATTTATTGTGGTACTGACCGAGAGTTGAACGCATCTATTATATCAGCCTTGAGTAAAGTGATCCTAAATGATGGAAAGATTGTCAGTTCTAAAAAAAAGTGAAGATATTAAGCAACTTATTTCTTTTCCTTCACTAGAAGATAGCATACAAGAAGATAGGATTAAAGAGTTGGAATCCATCGGCATATCATCAATACTCTCATATGGTAAAACTAGAATTGGCAATCTTTCTGTCCTTGGAAAAGGATGTGTGGGCATAGCTATCCCAGTAATCTACAGAAAAAAGTTGAGGGCTCTGAAGGTTAGGAGAACAGATGCGAACAGAGATAATATGTATAATGAGGTTATAATGCATTCAATTGCAAATACAGTAAATGTTGGTCCGATTCTAATAGATTTCACAAAAAACTTCATCCTAATGGAGTTTATAGATGGGATGAATATCTTTGATTGGTTGTGCAATAAAATTGGACAGAGAGATCATATTCATCAAGTTATAGCATCCTCACTCGAACAATGCTATTCTCTCGATCAAATCAAACTAGATCATGGTCAGCTAAGTTATCTAAAACATCATCTAATAATTTCGTCCAAAAACCAACCTAAAATAATTGATTTTGAAAGTTCCAGTATGCGAAGAAGATCAGCTAACGTGAGTTCTTTCGTACATAACTTCTTGTGGGCAAGCTCCTTATACAGCAAACTTGGATATAGGTTCACAAAAGAGAATAAGCTGAAAATCCTCCAATTACTCAAAGACTATAAAAGCTGTAAGACAAGAGAGAGGTTCGTTGAGATCTTGGATTTCTTCAATAGCCAGTATTGATTAATTGTTTAATGTTGGTCGCCACACGACCTGTGGAAGGCCTAGTTTGGGCACGAGCGCACTAATTTTTTCGTGAGGAACTTATTTCCAATTTGAGAACTCCCTTACGCTCAACGCATATAACCGACACCATGCAATAATAAATTCGAACTTAACTGCTACACGAAATCCAGATATTACTCGTCGATTTTCTATCATCTAGAATTCGTGATGACTGAAGATACCGCATCAAGTACAATTCCCTTTCCCACTTTGACAATTATCTACTTGGTTGCAGAAGCTCACAGCATTGTGGAGGAAATTGGTCATAAATATAACAATATAACAGTTGAGGACTGTTTTGGATTTTTTCATGGCGGAGTCAAACAACAGTATAAAAAGATTACCATATGGAGTCAAGGGATAGACACACTTTGGTTCAATGCAGTAATTGCAAGAATTAAGGAAATTGGAAATGTTGAAACAGTACCCATTGTATCTGGTGGGATTATGTACTCTGTATAAAAAAGACATACGTTTCGAAAAGACCGTTCAAGTTAATACAAAAAAGAATAGGCAACAAGTCAAGCTATTTGCTTAGACTACTTACCACCAAAAATGGCTATATTAACTAGAATTTGGCATCGCTTTTCTCAAATCTATCAAAAGCTTTTCTCCTACTTCTGGATTTCCCATCATCTCATACCTTCGTCTAGGCATACTTATCTGAATAAGAGTCTGCGGATAAGATTTAATGAGAGTTTGTGGTTGCGCTCTGAGTATTGCTTCTAAAATTGGTTTGAGCTGCTGTTTTACCTCCGCATCGGTCAGTGCTCTGTCCACTGCTTCTAACATTAACTGCTGTTGAGAAACTGACTCTAACTCAATATCTTCCGTAAGCGATAGGGTTACAGTTATACCGTTGTCAGTCAACTGAGTAATCTTGTACCTGACCTGCGTTTCATACATTTTGGAAGTTATCGTAATACTTTCATCATATTACTGTTTACATGTTGGAATTATCATGCAAACAAAAAAATATTATGAAAATAGAACACATTTAAATTAACTAGTATTATATCCTATGTTATTACAATGAAGTACAGGAGTCGAACAGACATACTTGCATCAATCTTAGATTCTGTCAATAATATAGATGGTGCTGGGATTACTACAATTATGTACAAATCATTCCTTTCTCATTATCAGTTAAAAAAATATATGGCAATCATGCTCAAGAATGATCTAATACGATTCGAGGAGGAAAGGCGTTTATACAGAATTACAGACAAAGGTGTGCGATTTTTGCAATTATTTAATCACATGAATCAACTTGTGGGAGTAAACAAGGATCAATAGTGTCCGGATTGGATTTGGACACTCAAGAATTTTAGTATACTCTTAGTGAATTATTAAGAAACTGTCATTTTTCTAAATAGTAAGAAGATTTTTGTTTGGAAAATATACTGGTTGGTGTCTTCGCAACATGTGTGTTTTTGCTCAATTTCTCACTAGGGACTCATGTCAAGTCGTTCCCCGTTCTTCAAACGGGCGTGGAAAAAGTTATTGTAGGAAATCAATCTAAGTTACAAACATGGAGGGGAGAACGAGGCAATTAATACGAATTTGGATTCCGCTTATACTTGTAGCAGTGATTATCACTGTTTTGGTTGCATCACTATTGGGTGTCCCATTATACAAAAGTTTAACCGCGGCTGGGCTGACAGTAGCTCTTGTCCTAAGTGGGTTTTTCTTTAGATCGCATGGGCGGGGAAAGTGGGAAGGGCGAGATCAACAGAGCGGAACTAAGTTAGACAGATAAAGGATCATGCAATAGAACTGATGCGTTAGCCATCTTTGTGGAACGAGCGTTCCTTCTTACCGGTTCATGCTCCCCCTTAACTAATTCTTTCCCGGTATAATATCTATGTTAGAACGTCAAACAACTACCGAAAATAATAGAGGCAAGCTGGAAATAATGGCTGATGTGGTACATCTAGGTACCTCCGGTATCAAGAAGACACACATAATGTACAAAGCCAACCTAAGCTACGACCAGATAAATAGATACTTGCGGGAGCTTTTGAAATTAGAATTTATTGAAATTGCAATAGATGACGGGACTCCGATTTATAGAGCAACCGAGAAAGGAAGGTTATTCCTACACTACTACAACATGATGAGAAGAACCATGAACACGGATTATGAAATGCTCTGCCTCTTAACCAATGATTATACTTGAATCTTTGGAATTAAATTGATTGAAAAGAAAAGTTAATTCAAAACCCATCTAATAATCCCGCATTTCCGAGTCAATTTTTGAAACTAGTGCATATGGACATCGAGTTACTATATAAGGGAACCATAGTTTCTCACAGGTCCATCTGGCATTAACACACATAAATGTCAGGATTGACAATAATTGGGTGTATGGCGCATACGCGGCTAATTAAGATAAATCCTATAAATCCAGAAAAACCAAAAATTGTGCGGGCTGCGAATATAATAAGAAATGGTGGCTTGGTCGCATTTCCGACAGAGACCGTTTATGGTTTGGGAGCAAACGCACTGGATCCAATTGCAATAAGCCAAATTTATGTGGCTAAAGGCAGACCTGCTAATAATCCACTAATAATACACATAGCGACAATTGAAGATTTGAAACAGATTTCTAATTCTAGAAGCCGGAAAGTACTAAAGCTTGCCAAAATGTTTTGGCCAGGACCGTTAACATTAGTTCTGCCTAAGTCAAAACTAGTACCTAAAATAGCGACTGGTGGATTGGATACAGTTGCAGTACGAATGCCTAATCACAAGATAGCGCGATCACTGATCAGATCCGCGGGAGTGCCAATAGCTGCACCATCTGCAAATATTTCAGGGAGGCCGAGTTCAACAAGGGCAAGTCACGTAATAGAGGATCTTTGGGGCAAAGTAGATTTAATAATTGATGGGGGGAAAAGTGCAATAGGTCTGGAGTCTACGGTACTGGATATGACATCCTCTGATCCTATATTATTAAGACCTGGTGGCTTGCCAATTGAAAAGGTAGCGAACTTGATTGGTAACATTCGAATTCATCCTAGTGTCAAAGACCCAAGTTACTCCTCCTTGAAAAAATTTGGTAGTTACAAATCGCCAGGGATGCTATATAGACACTATTCACCAAAGGCTGATTTAATTGTTGTAGAAGGACCTCGATCTAAGGTTAATAGCAAGATCAAGGAAATTACAAGTAGGGCGAAAACAATAGAGGGGAAGAAGGTATGCATAATAACCAGGCGGCGTCAGCATGACTTTAATGCAGACATGATCAGGTTCGTAGGAACCGATTTTAAAAGTTTCAGTAAGAATTTGTTTGACGTCTTTCGTTCAGCGGATAAACACAATGTAGATGTGATAATTACCGAGGGTATCGACAGCATTGATTTAGGATTGGCCGTAATGAATAGATTAAAAAAAGCTGCCAAAGTCATAATAAATACATAGAATACTTTTCTGTGAACAGAAGAAGAGAAGAGGACATAGGTTGTAAGTAATGAGCCTCTTGAATCTGGAGCAGTCCTGCTCATTAACAAGTATGATTGATTGGCGGGCCATACAACTCTGGCCATTTCTCAAAATAGATGCTGCCTGACTCAAATCTTGGCATCCTTTGTTCGGGCATTATGGCGATTACTGGCAAATCAGTTAATTTCTGAAGAAATACAGGAGTCATTGTTTGCACCTCAGTTGGATTAGATGGCATCCGATTGATAACTATGCCAGATACAGGAAGTCCGTACTTTTCACATGCCGCGACAGTCAAGAGAACATGATTTATTGATCCTAATTTGACGCTAGTAACTATTATTACTGATAGGTTTATCAATTTCACGAAGTCAGCCAGAACGTGCGCCGATGTCAACGGCACCATGATTCCACCTAACCCCTCAACTAAAATGAAGTCATGTTTTTCCTTCAGTCTACGAAATGCATCCAGATTATTTTTTAAGCTCACTTTTCCTTTCGTAATCACTGAAGCCATGAATGGGGACGCCGCAATTGGGAAAAAAGTTGGATTTATTTCATCGTCAGTTTCGCTTACATTAGCAGCCCTAGCCAAATTTGCAGTATCTTCCGACCTAAATTTCTGACTATAAATACCCGTCCCTGTGGCGAATGGCTTCATAACACCCACGTTTATTCCTCTGCTTCTGAGCAAGTAGGCTATACTGCAAGCTACGTAGGTCTTACCAACACCAGTATCAGTACCAGTTATGAAAATGCCTTTTTTTGGAATTCTATTCGCTTTATTTCTTATTTGATGATTCGTAGTACGCATAGAAGACTATTGTATTTAGTTTTTAGCATCTATTTTTCTTAATCATTACTTTGTGGATGGTATTGCTGTCGATCATTGGTAAGATTTCACTTATAGGGGCTACCTATACAATTTTCAGAGATTGCAGATGCGATTAGATGACGCACCAAATGAGAGAATTTTTATTGGTCAATAGTTAAAGGCAAATTGTGAAATACTTAGCATTAGCAGCCATCTCAATAGTTGTAATCTTCATGACTGTTGACCTATATTCTACCTCATTTTCTGACGATATCATGATTAATGTAGTAGATAGGGAAACTGAGAACAAAACTCTCGGAAAACTAGCGGAATATGATAAATCGATTGTTACTATCAATGGGTATAATATTTCGGCCTTCATAGCAGATACCAATGAAAAGCGCACCAATGGTCTTTCGAGAGTCGAAAATTTAGACAAAGATCAGGGAATGCTATTCGTTTTAGATTATCCCTCTACACAAGGATTTTGGATGAAGGAAATGAACTTCCCTATTGATATAATTTGGATAAATGATAATCGTACCGTAATTGATGTAAAGCCGAACCTCCAACCATGTGTTTCAACTTTTTTGTGTCCAGTGCATTCACCTTCAAATAATGCAAAATATGTACTCGAAACTAGTGCGGGTTTTGCCGAATCTCATTCAATACACGTAGGTTCAAAAGCTGTCATTAATATCAATGCATCCGGATAACTGATTTAGCATAGATTGGTACCTTTTTGATTGAGTAAAAATAGTTAGACGTAAATTACAAAAATTGCTACGGCGGACTGTCCATGTTAGCAAGATCCAATTGCGAAGCTTAATTACTCCAAAGTGCCATACTCAACCAAGGAACACTCGATATGGTAAAGGATTTGATAATTGAAATTGAAAAAAAACAAATTGAACCTGGTTCTAGTTTAAAGGGAAGAGTTGAAATAAACTATGCCGGTAGATTTGATAGTTTAGTTATTAACTCTCAAATTGAAAATACAAGTGATCATTTCATCTATACCAATCTTGGTGGGAGTGTAATTAATCATCCATACGCAAGGATTTCTCTGATGAAACAGGAAATTGCCGATAGTGGCAAAGTTGAATTTGAGATGACAACAACACACATTCCTGCAAATCATGTTTCAAACGCTAAAGTCAGAGTAACTCTAATCCAAGAACATAAGGAGATCGCAAGTGACACCATTCATTTAGAAATCCTGCGAAAATCGGATGCTAACTGATTCAGACTGCAAAGTAAAAGCCTAAAGCATGTGGCTTTTCCTAGTTATGGTTTTGAGGTGCGGGTACCAAGAATTAGATACTTTGCCCATATTCATTAATTGCAGACACGTTAATTTCACTCAGCCGAAGCTCTCTATGATATCAACTTTTCCTGTCATCCATGGGTGTGGTTCGCAGTGATACGGATACTCGCCCTCAGAGGTGAAAGTAAACTCGTATGTTTTTTGAGGTGCAATCAACCCAATGGTATCCATGGAATCAAATTTTCCATTTATCTTGTCAACATATTGATTGTCAGAGGTTACAGTGTGCGCTGTCACATCGTCGTTAGTCCAGACAACCTTATTAGATACTCCTAATGAGGCTTTAATCTCCTTCGGTTCGAAATTCCTAGTTTGCGACGGCTGGGATGATCCCTCTACTATAGCCACATTCACACTCTCTTCAGGTTCTAAGACTTCCTTTGGGAGCTGTGGCTTGGCATTAGCTTGCGGTATATATACAAACTGATAATACCACATACTAACAGTCACAGCAATTATGAATGTCAACATACTAATCCCAGCAGCATAATTATTCATTGACTAACTCAGAAAAACATGAATAACATGAATATATAAAAGCGTTAGCTTGATCTTGAATTAATTAGGCGGCTTAACAACTTAGAGACTTATTTAAAGTTGAATTGATCTTCTTGTGCCTGCCTTATCTGAATGCATGGAATTAAGTCTAACCCTTTTCTGGCTCTTGCACCGGGCCAGTAGATTGCGAAGCGACGGTACTTCCTTTGGTGGGGGACTGGGCAGTTATAGGTTTTTCTTCCTTTTGAATAGTAGATGGTGTAGGCTTAACTGACTCTCCCGATTGCACAAGAGGAGGTTTCGAAGTTGAAGTAAGGGGTGGGGGGGATTTAGCTTTCAATGGGCTCGGAGGAATCACTGGCTTTGGTGGAGGTGCTTTTTCCATTGACCTTCCATGTCTAAATAAGTGCCACATCCCTGCAAAAACAAGCATCATTATTCCAACAATGAATAATGAATAGTTTTTCATTCCACTTATTACAGCATAATAAGCGGCGATATTAAGGTAAACTTGGAATGCGATTAACGCGATAAACACCGCATAAATCCATTTTACAGGAATGTTAATTGAGCTCTTTCCAGCTCCCGGCTTCTTGGGTTGAAGTTTTGCGTTAGCTTCTGCGTTTTTGGCCAACTTTATCATCAAATAGGTAAAGCCGAATGAAAGCGGGACCAGAAGAATCATTACTAGATATAGAAAAATTGGATCTATTACCAATCTTTCCAATAGGGATTTGGTCCGGTCAGGATCGATATAAAAGCCCCAATAAGTAGTAACGATGATCTGTGCCAGCCCTGTTATTCCAATTGCTGTTATGATTGGTCGATCTTTCCACGAAAACTTCTTGTAGCGATCGATGAATGGTATTATGAGTAATGAAAAAATGAATAGGCCAGGCCAAGCGACGCCCGTTGTAAATTTATCATATGCGCTTCGAAGGAATGCGTATAGCCCGGTCAAATACCACTCTGGAACTGTAATTCCTGGCGGGGTATTTGGGTCAAATCTCAATCCTAGATCAACTGGAAATACACCACCAGTTAGCATGACTGCACCACTAACGGCCATTACCATTGGAACGTCGAATACAAGAAATCTTGGAAAATGGACGACCATTAAGCCAAGCAGTGCAATGGGTAACAAGAATACGTGAAATGCGTAGAATCTTAGAACAAAGTCATGGAATCCAGATCCGAAAAATGCATCTCGCATCTGAGGCCCCAAAATAGGGATAGAGTTCGTAAGTGAAGCAGCTATCGAAATGGCCAATTCTGCACGCTCACTAAATATTATATCGTAACCTGTGAAAGCCTCAAGTATTGTTAAAACACCAAGGATAATACCAGTAACCCAAAGAATTTCATTCCTAATTTTATATCTACCACTAAAGTACTGATAATACATATGGAGTAAAGCAAGCATTACCATCGCGTTGGAAGCATGGTAATGTATGTTCCTCAAGTGAAATCCGTATGGGATAACATCGTTAATGTTCTGCACACTATTCCAAGCTCTATCCAATATCGGTTCATAAAACAGCATTAATAGAGCGCCAGTAATGCCCAATATGATAAACATAATGAAGGTCAGCATTCCAAGAAAGCCAAGTGGACTGACAAACCTACCAGGGAAAGTGAACTTTAATCCCATGAAGATTGTACGTTCTACACCTGCATACATCCATCGAAAGAATTGAACGAGACTATTTTCTCTATGTAAGGAAACGCCCAAATCCCACTATCCCATTCCCATTTACGCTCCAATTAGGAGGCTTAATCCACACACTGCCTTGAGAGTCTACTTCTAAGTCAAGCGCAGGAAGTACGTTGCTTGGGGGAGCCTGCAAAGAAGCTGGGCCCGCAAACGCCTGCCCTGTCAGTGGATCATATAAACTTCCGTGGCATGGACATTCACCCCTTTTCCTTCCTTCCTGTGGCCAATATTTCCAAAGACACCACAAGTGCAAACAAACCTGGCTATACATTCTGAAAGCTGAAACGTTATTCGTTGTGCCTCCTAATTCTTCAGGCAAGCGAATAAACTGCCATACTCTGAATGCTTCCTCATCCAATACTGGATCGTTTGTTTTTGGATAGATTACGGCCTCTGAATGATTTACAGGAAAAGTCTTTACATTAGCCTGAGACCCATCAGGTAACTCAACTTTCTGTCTCTCCTTCAACTGACCTGTGGGGTTTGGTAGAAATTTTCCCCAATCTACGAAAGGAGCAAATGTCATAACGGTCCCAGCGGCAGCCATTAGCTTTAAGAAGTCACGCCTAGATACCCTACCCCGGCTACCCGAGGGTTGTAGAGTCATATACAAAATGACTTTCCGAAAATATCTTATAAACTTTACCTACTTTGACACTTCAATAATTCTTGATGCAATGATATTCTTTTTTGAGGTTTTCTTGATTCCATATCACGTCGAGAAAAGCCAGAGTTTCGAAGGTCACTTTAGTTAATGATTGGTCATTTAGAAGATTGACTCTAGTACACAATACAATTAAAATTTTCAAAATGTATTACTATATAAAGTCCATTTGTTAAAATTTCCTCAATTAGTAACGACTTTAGTCAGATTAAGATAGCACGACGCAACTGTGTCCGAAATACGGCTTCAAGTATGAGGATGTTGTTCTGGATGTAGGTTGCAATCACGACTCTTGATTGATTAGGCCTCGAGCGCTCAAATACAAGAAATGATTGCCTTTGAATAGAGTAAACCAATGCAACTGCAGTAGCTGCAACAAATATCTTTGGGGTTTAGTCTAGCAAAGGGCTTACATGCTTATCATGCCATATTGCAGATTGAACATGCCAAAATTCTTAGTTTACTTGCCAGGATTTGGAGTTCCAGTAGATCCAGGTCCGGTTCCTCTTTGAGTTTGCCCTATTCGGATCATTTCATTAATTTTGCTTTCTATTTCTTTTAGATTTTCCTTTACTCTTGATTCTTGTTTTCCCAATACAAGTAGCCTCGTGTTAGATAGTTCCTTCTTTTCCTCAAGCTCCTTTGTTGTGTCATCTTTCTTTGTCTTGATTAAAAGAGGGCCAGCGCTTTTATATACGACTTCGTCTTCACCTAATTTCTTAAGCTCCTCAAGGGCCTTATCTATTTCCATAGCTTCAACTTCTATTTGCTGCTTCTGCATTAGAATCGCCTGTAAGTTCTGTTGCAGTTGTTGTAATCTAGATAGCTGCTCTCGTAGCCAAGGAGGAATTTCTTGTTCGCTCATTTGTCTGACGTAAGAAAGCACGCTCATCAATTTATACTGTTCATTAGAGAATAGTTTTATTTATTAAGACAATTATAGGCTGCGTAAATATACAAGATAAAAGAATTGAATATGGCCCTCATTGAAATATAATCATGTGTACTTAATTGTAGGTAAATGCATGACCCCGACTGAATTATGTTTATCTTTTGATTGCATCCTTTCAAAATTATTTCTGGCCTAATAGCAGCTACAATAGCCTTCGTTATTCTTTGGCCTGTTCTGTCTGATTGGTTTATTATTCTAATCTTAATTTTAACGTGTACTTTGTATCTTTTCGAGATCCACATCATAAGCCCCCGCTGCTAATTTATACTTGCATTTTTGACACGCCCAGATCCCAAGAGCGATTCGGGAAAAGTGAGTAGCGCCACACATAGGGCATCGTCTTTTCTTCTTTAAAGTCCTGTAAATTATGCCATACCGTTTTCTAACAGTCGCTCCATACTTTACCCCTAGGCCCTTTAAGCTGCCGAGTTTATGCCTTCTCTTTTTTACCAATAGAAATCACCCTCTGTCTTAGTTCCTGACCTTTAGTCATTGCAATATCTGCTGCTTGCAGTACTTGCTCAATTGTCAAGTAGCCGTTTGAGCCCTTTTGGACTGCGGTATACTCTCCTTCAGAATTAGTAGTAAGAGTAATTCTAGCATCCATACAGACCTCTTCTTCGGTAGTTGGATCTAACATCAAAGAGTCACCTATTCTAGCAAAGGTAATTGAGACAGGGACTGTATTGATTGGAGGATCTTGTACCTTACCTGTATCGACAACTTTTTCATCCTTTATTTCATAAACTGGGAATTTGGATGTTAATAGCGCCAATACTACAGCATAGGAAGTAGCATCAAATAAATTTCCATCTGTATTTATGATACTGCAGTCTACAAAAACAGTATAAACTATTTTCCCTGGGATTAATGCAAGTTTTTCTAATGCCAGCATTTCTGACTCTCTAATACCCCTGTCCACCACTCTTGCTAATTCGATGGTTTCTTCGTCAGGAGGACCAGGCTCTACGAATGGGGATGCTGTAGGTAATACCTCGGCTGAAACTATTAAGGCCCCTTTATTTTCGAGCCCCTCGAACGGTTCTCCGGTCTCGACCTTTACACCAGCTACAACTTCAGTATTGCCCAATTTTACCCAAGCGGAACCGTTTGCCTTTGGAATTACGTTTGTTTCGATACTCAGTGGTCGACTTTCATTGAATATTCTTCCATCTAGTCTTTTGCCATTGGATATTTGATCCTTCATGTGAAGTTTTCTAAGATTTTCTACTATTACCGTTGACTTTCTTGATGCGCTCAATTACCGTTCTTCAGCTCCGGTTCATTACCAAAATACTTTTGCATTAGAGATGCACGTTGAATTTCGTAGACCCTCTCGCACCCAATAATTGCTTCCTTCAAACAAGCATTGAACTGATCTTTATCTAATCTCCCATCAAGTTGGAGAAGAGTAATCTGCTTAAGATTTGGCATGAAAGCGACAGGCATATCAGCTCCTCCTTCTTTATCTTCTGTATCGTTAATGTCTAGAACTATCTTTTCATCTACCTTTCCAGCAGCACAGGCCGAAACGATATCTCGCATATTAATTCCAGCATCTGCCAACGCCACTGAAGCGGCAGTTATTCCTGCACATCTAGAACCACCGTCGGCTTGCAGAACTTCAATGTACACATCTATTGTTGCTCTAGGATAATCTTCTAGCATGAGTGCTGGTTCTAAAGATTCTCGGATTACTTTTGAAATCTCAACTTCTCTTCTTGATGGAGCAGGATTCTTGCGCGTGTCCGTAGAGAAGGGAGTCATGTGATATCTGCATCGTAGAATGCA
The DNA here is from genome assembly GCA_044870745.1 of Nitrososphaeraceae archaeon. Lineage (GTDB taxonomy): Archaea > Thermoproteota > Nitrososphaeria > Nitrososphaerales > Nitrososphaeraceae > TA-21. The sequence continues at coordinate 40,531 of JBIOZE010000095.1, forward strand.
ACGATCAGTCTGCGCCATGTGTTTGGGATGAACCTCTCGCGGTCCATATACGCCTACTACTATCTTATTTTTCCCAAATTCTATTAGAGCTGAGCCATCAGCATTTTTCACAACACCTACTTTAATTTTGATATCTCTCAATTCATTTGCAGTACGACCGTCAGTTCTTTTTCCACCTTCATCAATCAAGCTTCGTGCCTGGGTCATTTTGAATAATTCCCATCTTCTGCACTGGATGCGTCTCCATCAGCCCTTTCATTGTTGGCCAACACATCTGCTCTAGGTTCATCTACAGCTTCTTGAACTACGTCATCTCTATTTGTTGATCCTTCCTGTTGTTCATCAGGAACATTCAAAAGTTGTCTAATCCTTTGAGTCAAATTCGACGTGTGGGCTTCTTCTTCCACCATATGTATAGCCCTAATTGCGAGCTCAATTCCATCTTTATTCTTTCCTGAAACGACGATTAATCCATTTTGACCTATTGTTATCCTAGTACTTGTGGCAGATTCTATGGTTTGAATCATGGACCCGCGCTTTCCAATCAGTCTTGGGACCCTTGTGGCAGAAATCTTAAGCAACTCACCAAAGGGTATTTTACCAAGGTCCTTGTCTTGGACGGTCAGAATCGGATCCCTTGTCCTATCAAAAGTAGAAATTCTAGCGCAAATGATATCTCCTACTGACAGTTGACGATTCATGTCATCTCTCGCAGGAGAAAAGTCTCTTCCAAACAAGTCTTGGGCAGGCAGATGTGCAGAAAAACAAGAGCAAATATCAACGTCCCAAGAAAGAGAAGAGTGATCCTTAATTTTCCCTATTACAATATCATTCACTCGTGGAATGTAAACACCAGAAAGAGGAATTACTTTAGCCCCATCGCGTGCAACTTCCGCAATCCCAATCCTACTTGAGATTATGGAATTTCCAGATCTATGGGCGTTGAGTAGTGGTCGAACATTTCCTTCCACAATAGTATCACCAGGTATGACAAATTTACGCCTAATTTCCTGCATTTTACTATTTACACTCCTTAGCTAATCTATGTAACAGCATTATCTTATCCATCTCTTTCAATATGATTTTGTCAATTACATCCTACTTATATTCTAAGTGTGATAGTACTTTACAGGTTCTCAGTCACTTGGGCTGCTCCCTTAGTAGCAGCTCCGAGCTTTTCCAAAAAGGAAGCCTTTGTCCCTGCGTTAATCTCAAGATCTACCTTCAGTGAGCCATTTGAAAGCCATTGTTCAGATTTGGTTTGACCTATCTTCCTTATTACGTTGTAAGACTGAGCAGAATACGAAGCAGGTACTATTACCGTGAGTAATATGGTTTCTGACTTCAAGGGGAGTATTTTTCTTACTGCCTCTACCACCGTTTTGGCCTGATCCTCAGAGCGTCTGAATGGGTCAATCGCTACTCTAGCTTCTTCGATAGCTGAATCAATCCGTACTATAGGATGAGGATTGTGAGTCCTTGGGTCTACAAAGGTTTCATAGATATGTTGTACTATTTGTTTTCTTTTTTCCTCTATCATTCTGCGACGCTGATCGGTAGTTAAACTAAGATCACCCTTTAACAATATCTGTTCAGCTACCTGAGTCGTGTCTTTAGTCTTAAAAGACTTCAGTAGCTTTTCCGAGGATGCTCTGTCACCCTTATTTGCGTCTAAGTAAATCTCTTCTGAAACAAGCACCGGACCTATTTCTTTTGTTTTGCCCAGCTTATAATTAAGCGCAGGATCTGGCTTTACAAGAATTTCGAATTTTTCTGACCCTATGTTGAGTCGTACTGTGGTGACCTTACTGTCGGCCATTGGATATCAATAGCAACTCGCGTTTCATATATAAGCTTGTACTTTACTAATCTTGTCGAGTGCCCGAACTAAGCCTTGTTTACCATCAATGGTAAAGTACTTTTCGCAAAAAAATGCAGGTGACCTACTTACTCGTTAACGTAAGCTCGTTCACCGTGTTGTGCCAAGTCAAGTCCGATTTCTTCTTCCTTCGGTGTAACCCGTATACCTCCGGGCCAAACTTTGTCCATGACCTTAATGATAAGAGCAGTTATGCCTACTGCCCATGCGAGTGCTGCAAAAGCGCCAATTGCATTTTCTAACAGCTGAGGAGGATTACCGAAGACTAGGCCGTTATCACCCCATGGAGTGAACCGTTTTTCTGCCAGTAGACCTGTCAAAAGGGCTCCCGCAAGTCCTCCGATTCCATGAACTCCCCATGTGTCCAATGCATCGTCCCATTTCCTCCTGTTCTTGAACATCACGGCAGCGTAACATACTATGGAGGCTATAATTCCGATAATAACGGCTGACATTGGTGACACGAAACCAGAAGCTGGAGTAATAGCTACTAGTCCGGCTACAGCACCAGACGCTGCACCTACAGTTGATGGTCTACCAGTGTGAGCCCAAGATATTACAGCCCATGTAACTGCGGCCAAACCAGTCGCAATTTGAGTCGCTACAAATGCACTTGTGGCGTTAGTTGCAGCGGCCGCTGCAGATCCAGCGTTAAATCCAAACCAGCCAACCCATAGTAATGCAGCTCCAAGGACAACAAGGGATATGTTATGTGGTTCCATTGGAACTTTTCCGTATCCGATTCTGCGGCCTAACATCAGGGCTATTATGAGGCCAGCCCAACCGGAGGTGATATGTATTACTGTGCCGCCTGCAAAGTCTAGCGAGCCTAAGCATCCAGTCCATCCAAAACCGCAATAACCAGGATTCATTCCATAGTTGTCGGGCCCAGTTATTTGCCAAGTCCAGTGTGCAGCAAAGTCGTAAACGAACGTGGACCACAAGATAATGAATATAATAAATGCACTAAACTTCATCCTCTCTGCTAGTGCCGCGACAATCAGAGCAGGTGTAATTATTGCGAACATCATCTGAAATATCATGTAAGTCTGATGAGGTATTGTGTAACCATCAATACCGCCATATGCTATTGAGGGGACATCATGAAATACATTGTTTAGGCCTGCCCAGTCAAGTGTCCCAATAAATCCATATCCACCCGCATCTGGCCCAAATGCCAGGCTGTAACCCCAAAGGGCGAATTGACCTGCAATAATCCCTGTAGTGATGAATACCATATGCAGAGTATTCACAGCATTCTTCTGCCTGCTTAAACCCCCGTAGAAAATAGCCAAGCCTGCGGGGGTCATCATAAGTACTAAAGCGGACGATGTAAGCATCCAAGCATTGTCACCATGATCAATCTCGCAAGGGATTAAATCGCCTTCTGCTGTCAGATTATAATTTCCCGCAGAATCTTGTTGAAAACAATGATAAATTACTCCAGGATCCCCCGGCTTGTATGCCGAGACCTGACTCAAACCGTTAAACACTAAAGTTGTAGTCCCAGCAAGTAAACCGACTATAATTAACAGTGAAGTTCTACCTGTACTATACATCAATCAGCAATAATTTGTGGGAAGTATAAAAGATATTACAATATAATCTAATTTTTTATGTCATAATAGCTCAGTGTACCAAAATAACAATAATACGCAAAATTTCAATATTGTGTTAATATTAAACTACATGATCTATTATGATATTCTGGGTTCTAACATCGAGTAGTATTATAATCTCTGGCAATGGCAATAGAAGAACCACGTAAGTACTAATATTCAGAAATTAAGAACTATGATACGTGTTTCGACAATATTTCCTTTATTTCCAAATCGTCAAGTAGTGTATCGATTAATTTGTTGCGCTCGTTTACCGTGATATCATCCGAGAGATCAATGGAATCTATAGCCTTTAACTTCCAATAACTTTCTACAGCCTTTCGAATAGTTGCTTGAGCATCATAGACGACTTTACCAAATGCCGTCAGAAAATGTTTTCCATTCTTACGCTTAACCATACCTGTCTTCATTAATCTGGACATTCTCGAATAATACTCCTTACGTGAGAGCTTTAGCTGTACAGAAAGGTCACCGCTGTTACCTCCTTTTGTGGCGATAGCGTTAAACAATTTAAGTGATTTGTCATCGCAAATCGCATCTAGTATTTCCGCTACCGAAACCAATTCTATCCGCATTTATTACCTACGGAAAGTAGTTATAGATTCTCTTTGATTTGATTCATTGTTTTGCCTCTAACGGACATAATCTTTAGATCTTACCACTTAGAATAATTTGGATTTTTGTCGAATTTCTTGGTTTTTTTGCAAAAATGATTTCATAACTTGTCAAGGGTTTAAATTCATACGTTAGTGATCTAAATTTTAGTCTATCTCAATTGTGCGTTGCACAACATTTTTTATGAAGTGCACACACTTGATGTGCTATGGAAGGTTATTGTGTGAAATGCAAGGCAAAGAGAATGATGAATGATGAAAAGAAGGTCGTAATGAAAAATGGAAAACCGGCAACTCAGGGAATTTGTCCGGTTTGTGGCACAAAAATGTTTAGGATAGGTAAATAGTACAATTTACCTATGTAATTTCGGTCCATGTCGTTTTGTCAAATTTAACTGAAATCACTTCATTTTCTTTGAACGAAATAGTCTTGTTATGAGGTGCGCTCTAATCAAAATTACCAAGTGCGTCTCTTTCACTAGATTTAGTCTTTAAATTTCGTTCCGCTGCGATCGAGTTTTGGATTTGATTATTTTCTATGGAGAGAGTAGACGAATGATCTTCTGATACACTATCCATCTTGGCCACAGCATCCAATATCTCTTCATTTAATTTCCCAATTTTGGCGTGCTCTAGAGCGGCGGTTCGTCTAATTTGTTTTCCAAATTTGGTTTGTGTAACTGTATCAAGGTGGGCCGATTCCACTTTATTAGATCGATTGTCTGGTAAGTCTGAAGAAACCATATTCAGCTTATCATCGATATTTTTTATTTTGCTTTCTACTAGTGACACTAAATTCTTTCTCAGTTCCCTCAGCTCAGTGATATCTACGGACGCCTGCAAAGATTGGAACCTTTCATTACAATTGTGTATATCTTCGGAATATTTAGTGCGTAGTCTGTCATACTCCAACTTTGGTAGCTTGTGAGTCTTATATGCTTCATAAATCTTAACCATGTTTTCTTCAAGGATGATCTTTTCAATTTTAAGAGACTCAAGTTCTTCAACTTCCATTTGTGAAGGAGTGCTCTTGAACGAGTTTGGTGTTTCTTTTGATCTGTTAACGCTCTTACGAATCAAACTATTGAATATTACAGAGCCAAGTCCCCCCGCTACGATTGAACCTGTTATTATAACGAGATCCATCTCATCCATTCTTGATTGCCGAAGTTTAAAATCTTGTTGCTATTGAGTTAATGGGCCAACCGCAGGACGGTTTATATCATTTTCTTAAATTATTTGACGCTTGATCCAGCTATATTTCCGCATTTGTGGCCGAGGGTAGCCGCACTTTGCACACATCTTACTCGTTTTATGGTATGAATTGTGCCCGCATCTTCTACACCTTATGTGTGTCTTCTTGCGGGTGAATTTCCCCATAGATGTTGTTCCTCGAGTCAATCAGATTCACCTACCTAATGTTAAAGTGAGATATCTACATCGGAGGAGGAGAGATAATCACAACGTTGTCTCCTCTCACTACAATTGTGCCTAAATCGTTAGACTTACTTTCTTCTAGTAGCTCTACTGAATCCTCTAATAACAAGTTCATGTGTTGATCGAATCCATGAAGATTTCCCCTAATTACCTTTCCGCCTTTCAACTTAATTAAAACAATCTTTCCAAGACTTTCGTCAAGAACCTTGACGGCCATATCTACAGACAATTACCACTCTACCATTGATAATTCTTGATGAAGGTCTATATTAAAGTTAATTCAGATTTCAGTAAAACTTCCAAGTATCGATTAAAATATAGGCCTGAGAATCATTAGGGCAAATAGATCAAACAGCGCAGGAATGTACTTTTCTATTGACAACCTAACAGATACTTATGACAATGTGGATATCTGGTGATCGGATGATCAGGTGGAGAGATCATTAAACTGGTGTATCGCAGCAATGATATTTTTGGTTAGATGATTTAGTAATTTTTTTCCCTGCTTAGCAGACGCCCGCGTCGGGTCACCCAGAACACCTGTCTTGGTAATTTTAATAAATGAAGAAGGATTATTCAAAAATGATGATGTTACTGCGGGCAATATCGTACTGGCTACGCTCCCCTTTGTAGCTTTAGTCATTTTTACCAGATCAGGTCTCATTGCGAGCATGAGTGATGTCTCTACAATTCCTGCGTGGTCAAAATCTCGGTCCAATAATTGCCAATAATTTATCGTATATATATTGGATTTCTGAAGCAATGACTTCTCGACGCTCTGTGAGATGTATTGAAGTATTCCCTTATTCCCATGATGACCATTGAGTATGATTATCTTCGGTAATTCATATTCGTATAGTGAAAGACAAATTTCGCTTAATACGCTTGATAAGGTAGTACTGCTTAAAGATATATTAAAGAATGGTTTGTGTTCGAACGAAATTCCATACTGTATTGTAGGGAGCACCAATAAAGGAATCTCTTCTGCTACTGCATTTGCAATATTATCAATTATTATCGAATCTGTAGAGATGGGTAGGTGACCACCATGTTGCTCCAAGGAACCAATTGGAATCACAACTTGCTTTATCTTATCTTTGGAGGCTCGAATCTCATGATCGTTCATCTCATAAGCTTTCATAATACAAATAGATTGATTAGGGAACTTGAGTTATAAACTATGTATAAATAAAATATTAGCGAAAGTAGACGTAATTTGTGTTTGACATAATCATCATTCACTTTTCAATAATCAAGTTTTTATGTAGACACGCCCCCAATTTACTTCAATCTTACCTTCCAGGTACAATTTAACAGCTTGAAACAGGGTGTTAGCCTCCGATCTTTGTCCTCTTTTGCGTATCGTTTCGACAGTATCGTTGGATGCAACTTGAAAAGAGTCTTGGCATATTATTGGCCCTTGATCCAAATCCTCCGTTACAAAATGCGCAGTGCACCCAACTATTCTTGCACCTCGCTCATAAGCTTGTACATAGGCATAAGCACCAGGAAATGCGGGCAGGAGTGACGGATGAATATTAATTATTCTATTTCTATATCTCCATACAAAATTTGGTGTCAAGATTCTCATATACCGACCAAGTACTATCAGATCAACGTTGTATTGTTCAAAAACTCTCAAGATTTCAGACTCTGCCGTGACCTGATCCGAATGAGCAATGTGATAAAAAGGTACGCGGAATTCTTTTGCTAGGTATTCTAAAGTTTTTTCGCTCCCAATTATTACAACAATGTTTGCCTTTATCCTTAATTTTCTTCTGGCATCTAATAATTTAGCTAAACAATGATGCTCTTTGCTCACCAAGATTGCGACGTTCCTTGGACGATCTGGCTCTTCAAAATGAACCTTGACTTCCATTCCTAATTTATCTGCCAACATCTTCAGACCCGAATGAAGCTCTTCTTTCTTTACTTTACTAAATGATGCTTCCAACTGCATTCCGAATAATCCTCGAATAACATTTTGATTAATTTGTTCAATGTTACCATTATTTCGGAAAATAAAATTAGTTATATCTGCAACTACGCCTTCTCTATCTTTGCCTATTACCGTAACTTCCACAATTGTTTTTTGTTTTTTATTCACGGTAAGATTTCGTCATGGATGTTAAAAATAAATCATTCTGAACGACCCCTTGTGGCCAAGACTTATATAAGTTGGCCACGAAAGCAGGGCAATGGTTGAGCCAATACCAGAAAGTGCATCATTTATTGGGTTATAGGATTTTCTTTAGAATCTTTCAATTTCAAATTGGATGACTCGGATGAGATCAGTGGAAAGACAATACAGGTCAAATAGGCAGCGGAAAGATTTCGATTATAATAACCCAACCCGCAAATGTACTGTTTGCTATACACTATCAGCGTGGCATTGCTATGAATGTGATACAGATTTTTGCGAAAAACACTTTCATGATGACAACCATAGAAAACTTTGTAGACTTTGATTACGTGCCTTTCAGATTCTTTTGAGTTGAATACAATTTCACATAATTGATGCGTGACAACCTTTGTGAAGGATATCACATTCAAAATGTGGTTCCAGCATTTTATTGTAGGTGCGGGGGGTGGGATTTGAACCCACGAATCCCTTAGGAACAGGGTTCTATGAGCCAAACTGGCCATTCTAAGCTTCACACTCGATAACTCATTACTTATGATACGAGACCTGCGCCGTTGACCGGGCTTGGCAACCCCCGCAATATATCTATCCAAGCTAGCACTGGCAAATAGCCAAATTTATCTATTCTTAATTATCATTCAAGGTGTGCAGTCGATTGAAAACGAGTCAAGATTATTTGGCACGAATGGGGTTAGAGGAATTTTTGGGAATACCCTTACTTTAGACATGATAATTGATTTGGTCCATTCTTTCGGGACATATTGGGAAAGTGGACACATTATCGTAGGTTCGGACGGTAGAAAATCAAGCCATATTGTAAGTCAAGTTGTTCAAGCAAGCCTAAATTCAGACGGCTTTCAGGTTGATAATGCAGGCCACATTCCTACTCCTTGTTTACAGTATTCCACGAAAAAGCATGGCTACGCAGGCGGTATCATGATAACTGCATCCCATAACCCTCCTGAATACAACGGCTTGAAACCGATTGCTAAAGATGGTGTAGAAATTTCTAGGCAAGATGAACTAAATATCGAAAAAATATACCGAGACAAGCAATTTAAGAAATCCATAAAGTTAGGCCTTACTCATAGTCGAGAATTTTTAGATTCTTATATGAACGCGGTCATTGCTTTGGTTGATTCGGAAAAAATAAAGAGTCGTAAGTTCAAAATTGTAATGGATCTAGGGAATGGCGTTCAAGCATTAGTTGCACCTACTTTATGCGAGAAACTAGGGTGTAAAATAATCCCTCTTAATGGAAATATAGACGGAGATTTTCCTGGTCGAGGTTCTGAGCCTACACCAGAAAACCTCAATCAGATGAGCTTGATTGTAAAAAGTGCAGGAGCCAATTTCGGGGTTGCATATGATGGAGATGGGGATCGAAGTTTATTTTGTGATAATGAGGGTGAAGTGAAATGGGGGGATAGAACTGGCGGTCTGCTAGTGAATTATCTACTTGCTGAAAAGCACAAAAAGGTTGAAGTTGTTTGTCCAATAAACACAACAGCTGTGGTATCCAAAATAGTGAACGATCTAGGTTCAATCGTTCGCTACACGAAAGTAGGAAGTGTAGAAGTCTCAAGGGAGATGATCAATAAGAAGGCCCTACTAGGATTGGAAGAAAATGGGGGCTTCATGTACGGTGCATTAAATGAGGTAAGAGATGGAGCAATGACAACAGCATTAATGCTGGATATGTTAGCAAACACGGAAACCACTCTTTCAACCATGTATTCTATGTTGCCTACAGTATATCAATTCAAAACTAAATTTAGTATTTCTGATTCCTCAAAAATTGAGAAGTTAGTTCAAGCTTGCATGAATCATGGAAATCCTACTAAAGTTGAAACTCTTGATGGGGTCAAGATTTGGATTGATAATGAAACTTGGATTATGATACGCCCCAGTGGAACTGAACCTATACTTAGGATGTATGCAGAGTCTAACGATAAGGCATTGATGAATTCAAAAGTAAAGGAATACACAATCTTAATCAATGAACTATTAGAAGTCAATTAGAACCTGCAGTGACAACATTTTTAATACTCCTATTTTCTACTTGTTATTCGTTAAGATGATCCCAATGGGTGATGAGATTTAATTGAGCAAAGAGTATTATGTGAAATTCGAAACTCCGAAAGATCTCGTTAATGAAGTATATGAAGCCGTAAGAATTGCAAGACAAAGCGGGAAAGTAAGGAAGGGAACTAATGAAACTACAAAAGCTATAGAGCGTGGAGTAAGTAAGTTGGTTGTTATTGCCGAAGATGTTCAGCCTCCAGAGGTAGTTGCACATCTTCCAATTCTGTGCGAGGAGAGGAATGCAGCGTATATCTTTGTTCCAAGTAAACAACAGCTGGGTGAATCACTTGGAATCGACGTAGGTTCGGCAGCAGCAACTATCATTGACGCCGGTGATGCGCAACACATTGTGGATCAAGTAATAAATTCCATTACTAATCTCAAGAACAAGAAGGAGTAGTAAAACGGTTAATGAGCAAAGCTGTAGAAGATAGGGTTACGCCTGCAGAAGTAATCCAGATAGTAGGAAGAACGGGTATTGCAGGTGAAGTCATCCAGGTGAGAGTAAAGGTACTGGAGGGAAAAGACAAAGGACGCATACTAACCAGAAATGTTAAGGGATCAATTAGAATGAATGACATTTTAATGCTAAGAGAGACGGAACGAGAGGCACGCAAGATCAAGTAATCATGTTGGTGGCCCAGCCGTGAGTAAAACTAGCAGTTCAGCTCGGAATTGTTTCTTTTGTGGTAGACACATCTCTGTTGGTCATGGTACAATGTTGGTAAAAAATGACGGCTCAGTCCAGTGGACTTGCTCTAATAAGTGCAAAACGAATTTACGCACATTGAAGCGAGATCCTAGAAAATTTAAGTGGACTAACAAATACGTAAAGGGCGGAATAAGAGTAAAAAAATAACGTGGCAAGGTATTGAAAATGCAAGCCGTTGATCAGACCCTTATTATCATAAAGCCAGACGGATTTAGAAGACGTCTAACTGGGAGGATTCTTTCTAGGTTTGAAGATAAGGGTTTTGAAATAAAGAAGATCAAAGCTCTACAATTTGATAAGCACCAGGCCGAAGAATTTTATCGTGTTCACGAAAGTAAGTCATTCTTCAATGAGTTGATATCAACCATAACATCAGGGACTGTAGTTGCGTGCGTAATGGAAGGTAACAACGCTGTGGATGTAGTTAGACTTATGATTGGAAGTACTAAATCCTTTGAAGCAAGTCCGGGTACGATTCGTGGAGACTACGGCCTTGGAATAACCGATAATATTGTTCATGCATCAGACTCTGCTGAAAGCTTCATAAAAGAGTCAAAAGTCATTTTTGGTTAAGTGAATCTCAGACAGCCAGTAGTTGTAGTGTTGGGTCATGTAGACTCTGGGAAAACTACACTTCTAGATAAAATCCGTGGAACTGCAGTTCAATCAAGAGAAGTTGGCGGAATAACTCAACACATAGGTGCAAGTTATTTCCCCTTAGAAATAATAAGATCTATGACCGGGCCATTATTCTCTCGACTAGAGAAAACTGATTCCCAAATTCCAGGTCTGCTGGTGATCGATACTCCTGGGCATGAGGTCTTCACAAACCTTCGCATGCGCGGAGGTTCTGCGGCTGATATCGCAGTCGTAGTCGCAGATGTAAACAAAGGATTTGAGGCTCAGACCGAAGAGAGTATTGAAATTCTAGAGAAACGTAAAGTCCCATTTGTTATAGCATTGAACAAGATAGATCAGATTCCTGGTTGGAGCAATACTAATTCCATATTTGTAAATGATCAGGTTAAGAAACAGACCCCCGAAATTCAATCAAGTCTGGATGAAAAAATTTACGACGTGGTTGGCTCTTTATCAAGAATGAATTATAATTCAGAGGCATATTGGCGAGTAAAGGATTTTACCAATGAAGTTGCTATTGTTCCTCTCAGTGCAAAAAAAAACATAGGCATTCCTGAATTGTTGGCTGTTCTTGTAGGGCTCGCCCAACAATTCATGACTAAGAGGTTAGAGCGCCATGCTGACGAAACAAGGGGTATAGTACTTGAAGTAAAAGACGAAATTGGCTTAGGGCCCTCAGCAAATATAGTGCTACTTGATGGTCTGTTAAAGCAGGGTGACAAAATAGTTCTAGCCAAACGAGAGAATGCTATAGTTACCAAAATTAGAGCTCTTCTATTACCTAAACCCCTAGACGAGATGCGAGATCCCCGTGACAAATTTAGACCGGTAGATCAGGTTGTAGCGGCAGCTGGTCTCAAAATTACTTCGCCCGATCTAGATGGTGTGTTGGCTGGAAGCCCTCTCTATGTTGTAAAGAATCCAGAAAGTGAAGATCACTTAAAATCCTTAGTTGAATCTGAAATCAAGACAGCTATCATAAAAACTGATTCGATGGGAATTATCTTACGATGCGATACTATCGGTTCGCTAGAAGCCGTAGTGGATCTATTAAAGAGGGAAAAGGTACCGATCCAGTCTGGAGACATTGGGCAAATTACCAGAAGGGATGTTTTGGCTGCTTCTGTAGTCAGAGAAAGGGATAGGTACATTGGAGTGATTCTTGGCTTCAACGTTAAAGTTTTAGATGATGCCGAGAGAGAGAGCTTGGAAAGAGGAGTAAAGATTTTTAATGAAAAAATAATTTACAATCTTGTACGTAGCTATAAGGAATGGGCGACCTACCAAAGAGAACACGCGGATTCGATTTTATTTAATGAAATATCTCCTATTTGCAAGTTTCAATTCTTGAAGGGCTATGTATTCAGGAGAAATGATCCCGCAGTATTTGGGGCAGAAATTTTGATAGGAAAACTTAGGCAAAAAGTATCAATAATGAATGAACACGGAAGAAAAATTGGAACAATTCATCAGATTCAAGAGGCAGGAAAAAATTTATCTGACGCAGTGGCAGGGACCCAAGTCGCAATTTCCATGAAAGAGCCAGTCATTGGTAGGCAGATAAACGAAGGAGATATTTTCTATACTGATTTAACAAGCAAAGAGGCAAAATTATTGGCTGAAACGTTCTTAAATCGACTTGCTCCTGACCAACAGGAAGTTTTCCAAATCATACTAGCCAAGAAGCGGGAAGCTGATCCAGCATTTGGATACATTTGACAAAATACGGTTATCTATTTTAAGCAATGACTATTGATACTTCTGTAATAGCCCCTCAAGTCCTTTTTCACCTACTGCTCCAACAGCCTTGTCGACTACCTTCCCATCCATAAAAACGATAAAGGTTGGTATTGCATAGACATCGAATCTCATAGCAATGCCCTGATTGTCGTCTACATTCAATCTACCAAAAGTTACCTTATCACCATATTTCTTAGCCAGTTTATCAAAAATAGGTAACATGAACTGACATGGACCACACCATGTAGCCCAAAAGTCCACTAATACTGGCTTACTAGAACTAATAGTCTCGTCAAAATTTTTTTCGGACAACTCTAAAAGTTCTGGATTACTACTGGTATGAGATGCCATATTATTCAATATGAATTATAATTGATATTTAAATCTTGTAAATCAATCTTGTAAATTAGTTTCTGTCCTACTCCATAATCAATCGAAATATCGCGTTTGCTAATCTCTACCCACACAGATAAATTTGCAATTCTTATCATTGGCAAGAAATACTACAAGTCTACTATGTAACGTACAATTACCAAACCATCCTCATGCGTCACTTCCATTGCATGATATGTAATTCCCTTTACCTCTGTTTTGTAAGCGTGTTTTATCATATCGATTGATTCGATCATCGTACCAGCCTCTAGTTTAAGCATAGAATCTGAATTAATGCGTATGTCGAACTCGGACATGATCTGCCCTTCTACTACAACTGTTAATAGGACCGCCTCTAACCAGTTATACAATAGTTCTAGTTCATCGGTTCCTTCAGCGGATATCGTGACGGGAAATATTCCATTTGCCTTCTCTATGTCAAACATCAAATTTACAAGCGCCCTTCCAGACTGATCAAAAGCTTCACTTAAGGAACTCCCGTAAGCTTCGACATATGCATCTGTGATGTGTTCAAGATAACGATAGCCGTGAGGCACAAACGATTTCACTTTGTCTGGATATTATAATCAATCGCAAAATCTAAATGAGAAGTAAATGTCCTCACATTTGTGAAAATTGAGGTTCCTCGTGGCATGAGAGATATCGAGTGGCAGGAATCAATTTACATAGAATTAATCAAGCAGAAATTTATTGATGCCGCTCAAAGATTTAATTTTGAATTTATGGAACCATCTCCCCTGGAGATGCTTTCAACTCTTGAAGCCAAGAGCGGTACTTCAATCAGTAATGAAACATACAGCTTCGTAGATAAGGGTGGCCGCAAGGTTGGACTGAGATTCGATTTTACCGTAGGCCTCTCTCGTTTTGTATGCCAACGAAGAGATTTAAAGATGCCAATAAAACTCGCAGCCTTTGGGGGGGTTTGGAGATACGATGAACCTCAAGCCGGGCGGTACAGATTTTTTCACCAGTGGGATATAGAAATATTCGGCTCACCTAGTGAAGATGCAGACTGTGAAATAATAGAGTTTACAGCAAAGTTCTTTGATTTGCTAGGGCTAAGTGTTGTTGTTCAAATTAACCATCGAAGTATTATCGAAACATACTTGAATGAAGTTTTAGGAATTTCCGAAATGTCAACAATAGCTGAAATGTTAAGGGCAGTGGATAAATTGTCAAGAAAGACACCTAGTCAACTAATTGATGAGTATCGCGGAAAATTAGATCTAACAATGCTACAAAAATTGTTTGAATTTTCAAGCTTTATGGGTAGACCTGAAGAATGTCCTTCGAGAAATATTTTGGAAAATTTTGATGCTTGGAAAAGTACCATTAAAGTTTTTGATATGTTAAGATCTAGAAAAGTCAAAAATGTGCAATTAAATTTTGGAACTGTTCGAGGTCTTGATTATTACTCGGGACTAGTATTTGAAATATTTGATCCTTCAATAAACATAGGCGCCTTGGCAGGAGGAGGTAGATACGATAAGTTGCCAGAAATTTTTGGAAGAACCGACATTGGCGCGACAGGAGCAGCAGGTGGTATTGAAAGGATTATAGCCGCTATGGGGTCCCACAAACTTTTGAACGTCAAGCCCAAGTCATTGATTTACGTAGTATACTCTTCTGAAATAGTAAAAAATTATGCAAGCCAAGTGGCGTCAAATCTCAGGAACTCTGGTTACAAAGTTGATTATGCCCTTCAGGCAAAATCTGCAAAGAGACAAATTAACGATGCTATTTCCAGAAATGCAGCTGTTGTAATTGTCCTCGAGCAAGAAGAAATAATTAGGCAATTGGTAACGGTCCGGAATGATAAAGGAATCGAAAGTAAGGTAAGAATTGAAAATCTAATGGAAAAACTTAGTGAAATGGGATTGTAGGTTGTTTCCAGCGCACTTTTTTGACTAGAAATTAATTAATTTGTTCCCTTGAAAGATTGTTATGACACTTCCGAGTTTGAACATCATAAATGAAGCACTGAGGCCATTTTTCACAGCATCGAGGTGATTTTTTGACAATTTTTTCCCATTTCAACTAATTGACGAAATTGAGCTTGCTTGAAATTTAAATTAAATAGCAAGTGTCCTTAACTATTTTCAATTATTGGAAGATATTGACAACGATCTTTACTACAAAGCTATTTATGGGTAAGTAAAGTCGTGAATTTATTATATTCGGAGGCGAGTAGTTTGAATGACTGAGCAGCTTTACCATGATATAGTAATCATAGGCTCCGGTCTTGCGGGATTACGTGCAGCCATATCGTGTGCCATGGCCAATAAAAAATTGAGTATTGCGGTAATATCAAAAGTCCAAGTTATGCGATCACATTCGGTCTCTGCCGAAGGTGGTACTGCTGCTGTTATTTCTGAAGATGAAGGGGATAACATTGAGTCTCACTTGTATGATACAATCCGTGGGAGCGATTTTCTTGCGGATCAGGACGTAGCAGAACTTTTAGTTCAGAAAATGCCATATGAGATTTTTCAGCTTGATAATTGGGGAATGCCTTGGTCTAGAAAGTCCGATGGCAGAATAGACCAGCGTAAATTTGGGGGGTATTCATTTCCCCGAGCAACTTACGCCCAAGATAAAGTAGGATTTTATGAAATGCAGACTTTATATGACACATGCTTAAAATACGAAAATATTCATTTTTATAATGAATGGTATTGTACTTCGATTCTCGATGATGGCCACAACAATTTTAGTGGCCTGACAGTCATAGAAATGAAGAGCGGAAATTTCACTATTATCAAGTCGTTAGCTGGTATAATTTGTACTGGTGGCGCCGGAAGAATCTACAGCTTCTCCACCTACGCGTATTCTTCGACGCCTGATGGCTTAGACATGGCGTATAGAGCCGGTCTTGCCTTAAAAGATATGGAATTTGTTCAGTTTCATCCAACCGGTATTATACCCTCTGGAATCCTAATAACTGAGGGAGCTAGGGGCGAGGGAGGATATCTGATAAACAACAAGGGTGAAAGATTCATGAACAAATACGCCCCTGAAAAACTTGAACTTGCACCTCGAGATGTAGTATCAAGATCGATGATGAAGGAGATTGAACAAGGAAGAGGTTTCGTCCATGAGACTGGGGTAGCTAGCCTAAAGTTGGACCTTACCCACGTGGGTGATGAGCGTATTAAGCAACAGTTGTCAGGCATTAGAGAGATAGGCATAAAATTTTCCGGAATTGACATAATCAGTGAACCAATAGAAATAAGACCGGTCTGTCACTACATGATGGGAGGTATTCATACTGATATAAATGGGTGCACAGAAATGAATGGCTTGTGGGCAGCCGGAGAAGCCGCATGTAACAGTACTCATGGGGCGAACAGATTGGGAGCGAATTCGACATCTGAATGCCTAGTGTGGGGTGGAATCACGGGTAAACTGGCAGCCGAATATGCAACAAATCGATTGAATAAGTCAATTGATATTTTGAATGAAAAAGTACGCTACGAGGAAAAACGAATCTTTGATGGAATATTCAGAGGGACTGGAGACGTAAATCCGTATGAAACTAGAACACAGCTAACTGACATGATGGATGATAATGCCTATGTGTTTAGAAATGAAGAGGGTCTGACAAACGGGTTGAAGAAGGCTAGACAACTAGGCAAGCTATCATGGAGACAGGTAAATGATAAGGCAATGGAATACAATACCAATTTTGTAAATGTCATGGAGATAGATTCAATATTTCGCGTCGCTGAAGTTATATTAATGGGAGCTATCGCCCGCAGAGAATCTAGAGGGGCCCATTTCCGCACAGACTTTCCCACCAGAGATGATACCAAATTCCTTAGGCATACGTTAGTATACTTTAATAATGGCCAGCCATCCATTGAATGGTGTCCTGTAAGGTTCACACGATATGCGCCAGTAGAAAGGAAATATTGATGGGAGTGCTAGAACAAAAAAATAATCGCAACAATAGGGAGGGTTTTCTAGGCTGGTTAGACCCTACTAGATATGGATGGGAAAGGTTTTCTTATTGGGCTCAACGACTGACTGGGGTATTCCTTTTGGTTTACTTTGTTGGTCATGTATACGAAACAAGTTCTCTAACAAGTGGCATAGATGCATGGAATGCCATGTTAGAACTGACTCAAACAGTTTGGGGACATTTATTTCTTATAATGGTAATAGGAACAAGCACTTTCCATTCTGTAAATGGCATTAGGCTCATCTTTACTGAGCTTGGTAAGGGACTCGGGAAACCAGGAAGGCCAGATTATCCCTATTATCCATCTTCATTGAACAGGAGGCAAAGGTCTGGTATCTGGATTGCATTAATATTGGCAGCCACTGCAATGCTTTACGGCTCAAATGTATTATTCTCAGGCGAATGAATAAGGATTGAATTCATGGATGTCGCGAAACCTAATTTTAAGGGAAAGTCAGATAATGAAAGTCCATTACATTACTGGGGTAGCTGCGTTATTCGTTGTAGCTGTGCACATATTGATGCGATTAGTAGTGCCTTACGGTTCAAGTCTGGAGTATGATCATGTAATTTTCAATTACCATAATATTTTCTACGCAGTTTTGCTCGAGGTAATTCTAGTACTAGTATCTATTCATGGATTTAACGGGCTTCGGGTAATTTTACTAGAGTTAAGACAAAGCACTCGATGGGAAAATAGCGTCACGACAGCCACAATTATCGCCATGATTGGCTTGGTAATTTATGGTACTAGAACCATCATCATTGCTAATGGCTTAGGAACATGATTTTAGAAATGAGAGAAGGGATAATTCAGTGGGAGTAAAAATGTCAGATGCAGACGAAAGAAAGATAACACTAAAGGTATTCAGAGCTAATCCAGCGAGAAGTAAAAATACTTACTTTGAATTATGCGATGTTCCAGTTCAACGATGGACTACTGTACTTGATGGATTATTGTATGCCAAATGTTTTATCGATCCAAGTATTGGAATTAGATACTCCTGCAGAATGGCCTCCTGTGGGTCTTGTGGAATGAAAATCAACGGCATACCTAGACTTGCATGCTACACAAAAATGTCTGAGTTGGGTGGCTCTGAGGTGATTTGTGAACCCTTACCTAACTTCCCCATAATTAGAGATCTTGTAACCGATTTCAGCCAATTTTTTGAACATCACAAGAGGGTTCAACCGTACATCCTGAACCAAGACAATCATCAAACTGATGCTGTGTCTAGTGATCACCGTCAGTCGCCTGAAGAAGTTGATAGATTTTTACAATTCTCATATTGTATCAAGTGTGGGCTTTGTTATTCGGCTTGTCCGACAGTCGCCACTGATATTAAATTCCCTGGGCCCCAGACACTTGGCCAGCTGTATAGATATTATGCCGATTCTAGAGACGGGGGTGGGAAGGATAGATTGAAAATGGTTGATGATAGGCATGGCATATGGAGGTGCCATTTTGCCGGATCGTGTAGTAAAGTGTGCCCAAAAGGTGTAGATCCTGCTTTAGGGATTCAACTATTGAAATCCTATATGCTCGGCATTTCAAAGAATAGAGGCAATTGAAATATTCCATAAACCGATCACACTGGATCGATGAGAGGTATGCAGAAATTTTATTATAAGATGATGTTCGTCATTTTTCGGGCAGTTTGCTTTCGTTTACTTGTTTGGTAATGGCATCTGCCATGAAATGGTTACTAACTTTTACCTTAACACTATCTAAACCATGAATTTTGTAAATATTATCTCGCACGTCTTGGGCAATTTTGAAACCAAATATGGCAGGACAAAAGGGGCTCGTTAAATGTAGGTCAATATTTACATTGCCTTTATCAATATCAACCTTGTCTATAAGTTCTAATTCCACAATGGAGACGCCTATTTCTGGGTCAACAATTTTTGAGAGCTCGTCAAAAATCATTCTTCGGACTTGCTGAACGTCTTGACTCATACCATTTCGATTCAATTTATTCCTATTTAACTATTGATTTCTATTCTGGTCGTAAATCAGCTAAATTTTTGCGTTTGCTGAAAAGTAATGAGCATTGGTCAAATAGTATAAAATGAACCTCTCTGTAGTTCATCTCGCATGTATAGATCAAGGCCAAAGGAAGATCTTGAGCCGGAAGGCCTTAGTTTTTTGACTTCCCTTGAATTAGATAATGAAATCGCGGGATATGATATGTTGGGCACGCAAGCTCATGTCATAATGTTATATGAAAACAACTTACTAACCCTTGTCAATCTAAAAAAAATTCTTACTGAGCTACTAGTATTACGCAGAAATCCAAAAAAATTAGCGGGCCGGGGGTACGAGGATATTCATGAAGCGCTTGAAACGCATATGGTGAAAAAACTTGGCATTGAAGTAGGTGGAAGGATTCAGACAGGTAGATCAAGAAACGACCAAGTGATTCTAGATGTACGAATGAAAGCAAGAGACGACTTGAACAATATAAGTTCAAGACTCATCACCTTGATTAACCATATGATAAAGAAAGCGGAGGAGAATTTGGGATCTGTTATGCCATTTTACACTCACCTTCAGCAAGCGCAAATAGGAAACCTCGCACATTACTTCCTGTCCTATACAGAACAGTTGTTTAGAGATCTGGAACGACTCTCACTTTCCTATTCTAGCATTAATAGATCTCCTCTCGGTACTGGACCCGTAGGCGGGTCCAGTATTTCCATTAACAGGAAAAGGACTGCATCACTTCTTGGATTCCAAGGACTGGTAACTAATTCAATTGATGCAACTTCATCCAGGGACACTATACTTGAATTAATGTCCGCACTCTCTATCCTAATGGTGACTCTGAGTAGAATTGCAGAAGATATTATTATTTGGTCTACACAGGAATTTGGTTTCTTGGAGATTGCAGATAAATTTGCATCGACATCGAGTGCCATGCCCCACAAGAAAAACCCTGATCCCTTGGAATTGATAAGGTCGAAGGCTACGCTAGTTGCAGGAAATCTCTTAACTGCAATCACCTTATTAAAAGGATTGCCGTCTGGCTATAGCCGAGATTTGCAGGATCTGAAGGCAGTTTATCTGAATTCTATGTCGATTGCCTCCTCTTCTCTTAGCATCACTGATGCTATCATAAAGTCTCTGATAATTCATAAGCATCGGATGAGACAATCGGTGGTTAATAGCTATGCGTACGCAATTGATGTTGCAGAACAATTGGTAATAAAAGAAAATCTGCCTTTCAGAACTGCGCATAAATTAAGTGGATCATTGGTCAAGCTAGCAGTTAAAAGTGATATGATACCATTATCGGACTTAGGCAAGCATCAAATTAAGCCGATCATAGATGAAATTGCGAGCGACATAAGAGTAGAAGATGTAATTAAGATTCTTACTGAAATAACACCTGAAAAATCGATCTTATTGCGTTCAACCCAAGGTTCTCCCAATCCTGTTATGCAGAAGTTAGCAATCAGGTCATTGAAAGCCCGAGCGCAAAAATATAGTGAAAAGTTAGATGCAAGAAGAAAACATTTGACTGACGCACTAGACTTGTTGGACAATATAACCTCTTCTTATATCAAAATGTAGAACATGAAGTCATTTTATAATGCTAAACCGAGTAGAAAACATATCTGAAAACTTTAAAGTTGAAATGTCAATTGCGATTTTTGTCGATTCACCCAAAAGGAAAACAAGCCTCCTACATTGTGCTAGACTGAATAGCCCGGCCCAGATTCGAACTGGGGTCAAAGGCTCCAAAGGCCTCTATGCTTGGCCACTACAATCGACGAATGCAATATTCTCTACCGGGCTTCCGGGCTTAAATTCTCGTAAGTTAGACCATATTTATAATGTTATGTAGCTATTTAGGATCTGTAGCAATTTTGTCATAGGATCCTCCATGGTTGCTAATATTCTATGAGCTAGTCTCCTTTGTCTTCCATTTATTCGTCCATCCTTCAGTATATGGTCAACTAACTGCACTAGTTTTCTAGGATGACGAGCTTTATGAACCAAGCCTGTTCGAAGAAGATAGTCATCTACGTAAAATTGAATTGGAGAAATTGAAATGGTGGGCTTTCCCAGAAGCGCTGCTTCGGCAGTCATTGTACCCCCTGCTCCGATAAAAATATCTGCAGTTGAAAGCAATTCCAATCCATCAACTACCTTGCCTAAAATCGTTACTTTAGAGCCAAATTTATCCGTGAAATCTTTTTCTTGGTCTTCATATCTACTTAGAATCACGATATTTGCGACATCATGAAATTTTTCAATAAGCAACTCAATTTGAGGGATAGTTGAATTCTCTGGCTTGTCAACAATATACGCAGCTTTGCTTTCTACCGGTCTCACTACAATGGTTTTTTTCTTTGTAAGAAAATATTTGGTTCTTATTGGTTCCAGTACTTGACCACCTTCAATATTGTATCTTCTTATCCAGACTGCAGGATCGAGTGCTCTATAACGAGTTATCTGTTTCTTCTGAATTCCAAAATTTTTCCATGCGTTGTATGGTATTATCCAAGGACACATGAGATGGTGTGCTAGCGGAACAGTAAGTTTCCCTACGGCAAGTGCGTGCGGGGAATCATTGAACACGATCTGCCTCATATTCAGACCAAAAGCTACCCTAGCCGCTTCAGGTGAACAAAAATTGATTGCGAACGTAGGTTCAAAATCTCTTACAACATCTGCCAATTCGTAAGTTCTTTTTGCACTCTCTCTAAGTTTTTCGTACTTAAGTGGCCCGGCGTGTCTTCCTATTATTTTCATCTTAAGGTCTTTAGCTTTGGCTAATTGAATACACTCCCTATACTGTCTAGAAGTGCAAAAAACATCATTGCCAGAGAGGACCAAGTTATCAATGATTGGTTTAAAAAATAGTACTTGTTTAGGTGTCAAAACATCAAACCAGATTCTCAAGATATCCACATTAAAATTGATGATGGAAAAGATTTTTCTTTAACCATTATTTTACATAGCTCAGGTAAAGTATAATATGTTGTTTATGGAGGCCCGCAGATAGTGAGTGCGGGATCAATGTCATTGCCTGTGACAACTATTTACGGATTGAGTACGGAAGGATATAACCTCGCCTCCTTCATGGCGCTAAAAGGAGCAAAGGTTTCCGTAGTCGATGATTCTGCAGGTATGGCTATTTCAGTAAAGCCTGACGTGGCGAGAACATATCCAAACGTAAATGCACTAATAGAGGACGGCCCGTTGCTTGCTGTAGAGCCAATAGATCTTGCGATAAACAATGCTGCATACGTCTTCTTTGCTCCTAGAATTAGGAAAACAGGGCCTGATGTAAAGATTGATCTTACTTCAAAATTTCAGGATGCGGTAAGGCATCTAAAAAAGAATAGTTCAATCATTTACGCAGTACCGACTGGATTTGGAACTAATATGGAAAATATTGCTCTAATTGAGCACATTACAGGTTTGAAAATTGGAAAGGATCTATCTTACTATTATTTCCCCTTAAATGCAAACATAACTAGTGGTGAAGTTGTTCATGTCGGTACATACAAGTCTAAACAAGATATGCAATTGGCGAAACTGCTTTCTAGCACTGACGCACGAAAGAAAATAAATTTTGTAGATATAGGTTCACTAGAAATAATGCATTCTATTCAAACATTGAAGCAGTACGGTGTAATGTCATCAATACTCGAAATTTGTAGATATATCCGAGATGATGAAACGATGGCCGAACTATCAACCAAATCATTTAATGAAATATATTTAGATGACATTGCGAACGGTTTGTATGATCTTAGAGCAATAGGTTCCTCAATTAGTGGAACATCTCCCCTTACGTATATAGTAAACGGTACAGTCAAGAGTATTGAAGGATATGCAAAACATTTGGTAGATGAAACTAGGATGATGTTGAAGAAACGTGACTTGAAAGCAAGTAGAACGAAAGTAACTATCGCATGGACTGTAGACCAGAATGAAATGCGAGGTGATAAGTTAGAGCTACTGTCAAGTATTGCTAACAGATTGAAGGATTACATAGGAGAAGTAGAAACTCATCGAGGTTCATTCGACCTTTATCCGACTGAAAAAACAATGATTGTCATCGCATGTTCGAAAGCAGATCTTGATAACGTAATCAGTAAAAGTCTGAATTCTGATCTAATTGTAATCAAGGCAATCCCGATCCTACAAACAATTGATTAGACATGCTAATAGTAAATATTTATTGCCTGTGGAAAAAATTAAATTGCATACTGCCCAAGTTAAGAGTCTGCTTATACGGTAGCCTTTGAATTTAGGATTAAAAATGTTAGAAGCCAAATGTCCAAACTGTTCTAAACGCGCACATGTTGATAATGATCTCTCAATTGTAGAATGTAAGGAGTGCAATTATCGTGATACATACGAGAATTATATTGAAACAATGAAGGAAAAAGTAGAAAAAATGGCCTTTGATTATCAGCGTGAATTGGATAAATGATACGGATTGGCCGTTTTATTTAGTAAAATGTGCAATTCTAAAGTCCTAAAGCCTTTGAGATGAAATTCATGGTCGCTACCAGTATGATCCTTTATCAGAGCATGTTAATTCCGCGCCGCAATTATGGCACCTAACATGACATGCTTGAATGTAGGTCATGATGTTTTCACAAATTGGACACTTGACGTGAGCTAAATTATCGTTCGAATCAGAGGTCACTTAATATTTTCAATTGAAGCTATTATTTATCTTGATCTCAAGAAAGATTAATTAATGCATCAATCACCCTTCTTGTAGAAGTGGCTGTCTTTAAAACAATAATATCCGACAAGAGTGGTAAGAGTATTAGCAGAGAAATTAAAGACAAAGAAGCGCAGCCATTAGTTGGCTCCAGAATTGGCGACCTTATAGACTCTTCAGTTCTTGGACTATCAGGCGGAAAATTTAAGATAACTGGTGGGAGCGATAAATCAGGAACCCCTATGAGAATGGATGTACACGGCGGCGTAAAAAAATATGTACTTCTCTCTCGAGGAACCGGAATGAGGAACAAGAAAGAGGGGACCAGAAAAAGAAAGCTAATAAGGGGGAACATCGTGACAGACGAGGTTTACCAACTTAATTGTTTACTAGTAGAAGGCAGTTTGCCAACCAGTTCAGAAGAACCAAAATAAGCCTTTTCATCTTCAATAGTTATTTATCATTTTTACACACCTGCAAAGTCCTGCATAATTAGGTTAATATCTCTGGAAAATTTGACAAGATATGTTGCATTGGAAAGAAACTCTGCCTGATTGGTATATTGAGAAATATGGTTATCAACCGTGTGTAAATATTGGAACCGCAGGTCATGTAGACCATGGAAAAACTACTTTAGTCGAGGCAATTACTGGAGTATGGACAAGCGGTCATAGTGAAGAGCTTCGCCGTGGTATTACCATAAAGGTGGGCTATGCCGATGCAGCGTTTTACAAATGTCCATCTTGTCAGCCACCTTCGTGCTACTCTACCCAGAATAAATGCAACAATTGTGGAGGTGAGGCTGACCTTACAAGGGTGGTGAGTTTTGTAGACTCGCCGGGCCATGAAAGTTTGATGGCTAATATGCTATCAGGAGCTGCACTCATGGACGGGGCGATTCTGGTTATAGCTGCAAACGAAAAAGTACCGCAACCTCAAACCAGAGAACACTTTTTGGCACTTCAAATTCTTGGGATCAAGCAAATGGTCCTGGTTCAAAATAAAGTTGATTTGGTTACTTATCAAGAATCAATCGATAACTACGAACAGATTAAGGAGTTTAAAGGAAGCTTTGCCCAAGACGCCCCTGTAATTCCCATTTCTGCACAACACAAGCTGAATATGGATGCACTGATAGGAGCCATAGAAAATACTATTAAGACTCCCGTACGATCCAAAAACTCCGATCCGATGATGCATGTTCTAAGATCATTCGACATAAACAAGCCTGGAATTTTCTTGGACCATATCAAAGGTGGCGTCCTAGGAGGAGGGCTAATTCAAGGCGAGCTAGACACTGGTGATGAGATAGAAATTAGGCCTGGATTATGGGACGATAAGAAGAATAAATATGAACCTATTAGATCTAGAATCGCAACTCTTGGAACCGGTGCTGGTCTTGTTGACAATGTTAAGCCTGGCGGATTAGTGGCTATAGGAACCCTTCTTGACCCATCTTTCGTAAAGAGTGATTCATTAATAGGGTCTGTCGTTGGTTTGCCAGCTAAGCTTCCTGCAGATGTGGAAGATATTTCTCTAGAATATAACCTCTTTGATACTGCAGTAGGAACACATGAAATGATAAAGGTTGATCCAATAAAAAGTAAGGAATCATTGAGACTGAATATAGGTACCGCTGCTACTCTTGGAACAGTTATGCATACAAAAAACAATAAAGCTGAGTTAAAGCTCAAAAGGCCAGTGTGCATGCTCGAAAGGAGTCGAGTTGCCATAAGCAGAAGAATAGGGGATAGATGGCGACTTATCGGCTCAGGAATCACAACATGATCTATATCCAAATTCCTTCAATAAATTTCGTACCTTTGTTAGTTCAAGTCCCGTTTTAAACGGCTGCAAGGCTTTAATCTGCCTCCAATCTTCAGACCACATTTCATGTGGATGTCATCAAGTAATAGTAAGAGGCGTTCGCCTCCCATTCAAGGTGGCTGAGACTTTCCCTGAGCCCTTTGTTATTTGGCCGATTTCGATGCTTTTCATTTTACTCTTTTCGAAAATGCTTTTGGCATTATCGATTAAGGATTTCGTCCCTATGATACAGAACCCGATTCCCATATTAAAAGAAGTATACATTTCACGATCATCCACTTTGCCGTCTTTCATGATTTGCATGAAAATTCCTTGTGGCTCTGGTAAATTATTCAAATTGTAATTTACTCTTTCATTTAACCTAGAGAGCTTTGTAAAAGATCCTCCAGTAATATGAGCAAGTCCGTGCAGATTTTCGTGCTCCGCACGTAGTAATTCCTTTACCGGTTTTACGTATATCCTAGTAGGTTTGAGTAATTCCTCTCCAATTGATCCATCGATAAATTTTGTCGTATCATCAATCTTGTGATTCGATAGTAGTACTCTTCTTGCTAAGCTATATCCGTTAGAATGAAGTCCACTACTTTCTATACCTAATATTGCATCTCCATCTTTGATTTTATCGCCTAGTACAACCCTGTTCCTATCCGCCATACCTAAAACAGTTCCTACTAAATCGAAAGAAGTAGAATTACCTTCATGTAAAAGATCCGGAACTATTGCAGTTTCGCCACCAATGATAGGCATATCACTCTCAGTTGCTCCTTTCGAAAGACCCCTAACAACCGCACCTACTAATTTCTTGTCAGGAGCACTTAATGCGATATAGTCTACAAATCCTATTGGAATGGCACCTACACAAATGACATCATTTACATTCATAGCAATGCAATCGATGCCAATAGAGTCATATTTTTTCATCATAATTGCTACGAGTATTTTGGTACCAACACCATCCGAATGCAGGGCTATGACTTTAGAGCCAATCGCTATCAATCCTGCATAATGCCCAAAACCAGACAGTATACTATATTCTGGATTTGAGAAATGGGTTTTCGAAATAAGAGTATGTATTGTAGAATGGATTTTTCTAATCTTCTTGAGGTCAACACCGGCATGAGAATATTTCGACATATAGTCGACTATGAAAATTCAGATCTAATAGATATTGCGGACATTCATGATTTTTTATCATCTACCGGCAGCACCAAAAATCAGATCTAACTTATAAACGACATCTTGATTTAATGACAGTGATAATAGTTGAGTTCATTGTTTGAAGATGCGGAAAGAGTCTTCATTGAACTATCAAATTCACAACGACTCGATATAATACACTCTCTGCATACCAAAGAAATGAACTTGGCGGGGCTTTCAAAGCACCTTACTGTCACTATGCAGGAAGTTCATCGAAATTTGAACAGACTAACAGAAGCTGGATTGGTAGAAAAGAAATCAAGCGGTGTTTTCTGTTTGACTACGTTTGGGAGTACCATAATAGGACAAATTCCATCCATACACTTTTTATCAAAAAACAAGGACTATTTCTCGAATCATTCGTTGGGTGATATGCCAATGAAGTTTATTCAAAGGATAGGTGCGTTGAATAATGGTGAATTAGTTGATGGCTGGGTCGCTGTTGTTGAGCGAATAAAAGATATGTATAGACAATCACGCGAATACATTTACGGTATGTTACCTCAGGTGACCCATGACTTGATTGAAACTGTAATACCGATGATCAGGCAACATGGAATCAAGTTTAAATATATTTTGCCGGAAAATGCTCAAGTCCCCAGAGCTGGGATGAAATTGCTAAAAGATGTCAGCTACGATGATTTACTTAGGAAAGGTCTTATTGAAAGAAAAATGAATAAGAAGATTACTGTTGCAGTAGTGCTCAATGAAAGGGAATCGCTAGTAATGTTTCCTTCTACTGGTGGAGAAACTGACATGAATGAGATGTTTTATGGTCATCATGTTGCTGGTGTCGATATATTTCATGAATGGTCACATGATTACTTTTTTTACAATTGGTACAACTCACATTCTTTTGATCCAGACAAACTCAAAGTTGTGTGACGCCATAGTATCAGTCCTGTAAATAATGGGTTATTTGAATAATGGGAAATGAATCTGATAGGTATTGGCAGGATAGTTTTCCAGCATGACCAAATTCAATGCTATTTAAGCTATGGTCTCAGTAAGTTAGTATTTTTCTAACTCAAAATTATTTTCGTTCATTGGCCAGGTTCAAGGCTGAAAAAATGACTTCTGCCTTTTGTAAGGTTTCTTGCCATTCTTTCATTGGGATGGAATCCATTACAATCCCTGCTCCTGCTTGGACATAAGCCTTATTATTAATCACGAATAGTGATCGTATAGTTATTGCAAAATCGCATGCCTTGTTAAACGAGAAATACCCCAAAGCACCCGCATATGGGCCTCTTTGTTTACGTTCTAATTCATCTATAATTTCCATGGCTCTAACTTTGGGTGCCCCGGTAACGGTACCTGCCGGAAATAAGGCTTTGAATGCGTCGTAACAATCCTTGTCATCTGTTAACTTCCCCACTACGTGCGAAACAATATGCTGAACATGGCTGAACCTCTTAACAGTCATCAGTTTCTTCGTTTTGACAGTGCCATATTTGCATACTCTTCCCAAATCGTTGCGGGCCAGATCTACCAACATAGTATGCTCGGAGATTTCTTTTTCATCTGATAACAAGTCATTTCTTAAGCGTTTGTTTAGAGCTTCGTTTTTTGTAACAGGTCTTGTTCCTGCAATTGGGAATGTTTCAATATTTTTTGAATCACTACGTAGTAACATTTCTGGACTAGATCCAATGATCAAACTGTTCCCATGCTTCAAAAAATACATGTATGGAGATGGATTAAGTTCCCTAAGCTTTTGGTAGATCTTGAGAGGATCGCCACTAAGGTTAAAACTAAATTTTCTTGATATGACGACTTGAAAAATGTCGCCCCTGTAGATTTTCTCTCTTGCCTTCTGTACTTTTTTAATGAATTCATTCTTGTCCATCTCACTACTTGGTTTGGAGAATGAAACATTTTTTTGGGGCAAATCATCTTTGGAACCAAGTAAATCTTGTATCTCATTTATTCTGGAATCCCTCCCCACATGAAAATAATATGTTTTTCGATGTTTCCGATCAAATAATAATCCATCTGTATAAATTCCAAATGCGAAAATTGGAAACTGATTTCCATATCTTTTTCTCCTCGTGGACAAAGACTCCCAAAATCGAAGTGCATCATAACTAACATAGCCTACCGCGCCCCCAATAAAGCGGTACTTATGAGTAGTAACTTTTGGCATCATTCGTCTTAATTGCTCCACAGGGTCATTCACATCGGATTCGCGAATTAGCACTCCTTCCTTATTGGTAACACGGAATTTCTTATAATCGCATTCTACGCGCATAACCGGGTCAAAGCCAATTATTGAATACTGAGATAATTCCTGTGGTCCAGTCAACGATTCAAGAATGAATACCGTGTTATATTCATTGTATAATTTCTTAAAGAGATCGAATGGACTTTTTCGAATTGATAGTCTTTTTAAACTAAACTTATCCTTCACTTTTCCTCAGCTCCTTTGATCTTGGGTATTGAAATTGACGATCAAGACATCTTCATGGGCTTCCCGTTTTTACCTTGAATTCGTTTGAAAATTTGAATAACTTTAGCATTAATTATAGAATTCAAGATACTACAATTATATCATATATATAAGCAGCTCGACGACCTAGCGTCCCAATTTCAATTTGTGTTAATCCTGACTCATTAAAAGGCCGTTATTATCATCCTAGTAGTATAAAGTCAAAAGATTAGTGCGATAGAAAATTCATGGCTCTATTACGCTGGCACTCGCGAGAGGTTTTCGACCTAAAAATCCCTCATCTTTGCCATGCCAAAATTTTATTTCAGATTCCCCATATTTCCAACACAACCATACCTCTTCATCAAAGCGCAAAGATGGAAAATCTACCAACCCATCATCTACGCTCTTGATCATAACACCTCGCTTTTCAAGTTCTTCTATTTGTTTGTACAAGTGTGATACTACCTGATTTAATTCCTGCTTTTTGGAGATAAAAGTATTAAAATTTGATACTTCGTTACTAATATCCTGTAAGTTTTCTTGAATTGAAATAACTCTATTTCGAAGACTAATAATCTGAGAAAATCGTCTATGTACTTCAGGAAGAATCTTGTTTGCATCTTGAGGTGTAAAGTAAACACCCATGGCAATGAAATCGTCAGGCGACTACATTTATAGATTATTATCTCTTTTTTGTTCTTGCTCTCTTACCATGCGTATTACAAACTGAGCTTGTCTTTAAGACTGTGCTTCCGAAGTCACCTAGTCCGTGCGAATAGTCTTCCCAGCAGTCAGATTTACCGAACAAATTGTCTAACTTGGCTGATGCCGTAACGGAAAATTTATTCAAAGTCAAGTGAATTGATTCATGACTAATGATTGAAGCGACAATAGCATGGGTCTTGCCCATTGAATCATATTCTTTCCAGGATTTGTAATTTGCGATAAATGCTTTGGATTGGCCATAATATGGTACATACATCAGACCTCTCTTACCTACCATCCCCCTCAGTCTTAGATCGACCACCAACTTTATCCAACTGTTATGATTGTGAGCTGGATTCATTAAGTTTTTCAAGTTACTTTTTTCATGAATGACTATAATTAAATCGAAAAGTCATAAGCTTCTCAATTTCATTGCATAATAGCTTGATGTCTGTTTATAAGGATACAGAACTTTTTTGATGCAATATTTCTGGTTAACAAAAGTAAGATATATAATATTTATAATAATTTATAGAACATTTTAAAGATTGATGTGGTCTGAACTGAACCAGCCTTCAAAATATCGTCTGTCGAGGTCTTAATATCTGACTTTCCATTAAATCTTACAAGATATGAATGCGGCTAGAATTCATAATAAGGCTTCTTTGCTAAGGGAGAATCATAATATCAGGTCTCTCCATGTTGCCGTGAACGCCACTGAAGCTGCTCTGATGTCTGTAAATCCGGTATCTTTACTAAGAAACAACGTTAAGATATCTAATTCTAGAATGTACATTTCTGATGTCAATTCTGGGTTGACACGACTTGACATTTCTTTGTTTAAGTCAATTTACATAGTGGGTGCCGGTAAGGCGGCAGCAGACATGCTTCAGGGTTTAATGGACGTTCTTAAGAATGAGAAAAAAATCTCTGATGCTGCAATCACTATTCCATATGGCACACCCACAGGGAAACTTGCTGCATCCATTACGAGGGCAGGACACCCCTTCCCGGATATCAATGGAGTTTTAGGTTCTAAGAAAATATTATCGATATTGGAAAAGGCAACCGGTAGCGATATAGTTTTTGCTCTAATTTCAGGTGGTGGATCAGCATTAATGCCATTACCAATTGAAGGTATCTCCTTGCAAGAAAAGCAGAAGATTACATCTGGATTACTTTCCTCAGGTGCGTCGATAGATGAAATCAATACTGTCAGAAAACATCTATCTGCGATAAAGGGTGGGAGATTGGCGAAGGCGCTTCGAAAAGGGGTTACTCTGGTTAGTTTGATTTTATCCGATGTTGTATCCGATAGGATAGAAATAATTGCTTCAGGCCCTACAGCGCCAGATAAATCTACCTTTACTGATGCAAAGTCAATCCTGCTAAAATATAAACTTTGGAGTTGTGATACATTTGTTTCTCAGAATGTCAGAAATGTGATAAATTCAGGAGTACGAAAGAGAATTGAGGATACACCCAAACCTCAAGACCCTGTTTTCCAGAGAGTTTGTAATTTGATTATTGGGAACAACTTTATAGCATGTAAGACCGCGTCTTCATACCTCAACAATCGAGGAATAAGAACGATGAATCTAGGTTCGGATTTCACGGGAGAGGCATTTAGACTGGGAAATTTCCTTTCTAGGCTTGTTGATAATTTTTCACAAGAATCTATTCCTTACGCATTCATTTTAGGTGGGGAAACTACAGTAAAACTAGGTGGTAGATTAAACGGAAAAGGTGGAAGGAATCAAGAAGCTGCCCTTTCTGCTATATCGAAATTGAAGTCCTGGTCCGACAAGGATTTTACTATTTTGTGTCTAGGCACCGATGGAATTGATGGCAATACTGAAGCAGCAGGTGCAATTGTTACCCCTAAAGTATTATCAGTAATCGATAAGAAGAAACTCCATGTTAACAAATATCTACGGTGTCATGACAGTAATACGTTTTTTAAGAAGGTGAACTCGTTAGTTTTTACAAAACTCACAGGGACTAATGTAAACGATATTTCAATCGTTTGTAGACTTAGATAGCATCATTAATTCAAGTGCAGAATTAGGGAATAAAACGATTTAAAACACATGATTTGTGAACATCGCAACTAAATTGGATGTGTATTATTAATTTGGTAGAGTAAATGCGAATGTAGCACCGTGGTATCCTTCATTATTGTGCGCCCATATTCTTCCTCCATGGGCCTCTACAATACTCTTTGAAATGAAGAGCCCAAGCCCTGTTCCTTGTTCTGACTTCGATGCAAATTTTGAAAATAATCGAGAATGAATTTCAGGGTCTATCCCTTTCCCAGGATCTCTCACTTGAACAACTACTTCATTCTCATCTTGCGTACATGAAATTGAAATCGTTCCTTCTTGAGTGAATTTAATGGCGTTATTTACTAAATTAGAGATCACCTGTGTTATTCTACTCTTGTCGGCGTTAACTTCAATTTGGTGTTGTGTATATTCTATTTTCACCCTTTTATTCCTGTGAGGATCGTTTTCTACATGCCTCTTAGATTCCCTAACAATCTGTGACAATATTTCGTCTATATTAAAGTGCTCCTTCACTAACTGCAATGACTTTCCTTCTATTCTTGTTACGTCTAGTATGTCAGCAGCTAGACGATCCAGTCTCTTGGCATTCCGAATAATCGCAGAAATTTGCTCCTTATCCACTTTGGCTGAATTCTTGCTATTATTTAATTTATCTTCCATTAGTTCTGCTTCACCTAATATTGGCATTATGGGTGTTCTCAGTTCGTGCGCTGCAACATTAATGAATTCCTTCTGCATCCGGTCATGAATCTCTAGCTGCTTGTTCGCTGAGGCCAAGAGCATGTTTGATTCTACTAACGATTCATTTACCTTTTTTAATTCGTGTGTTCTGGATGTTACTGCCCCCTCTAGCCTCTTGTTCCAAGACAATATTAAGAACGCAATTCCAAATGCCAGTGAACCGACAGCTATAATGACAATTGTGCTAAAATTTTTCTGCTGATTAATTAGGAAACCGACATTGCTTGCCAAATTGTGTGGTACGCTCAGATAAAGGGTCCAAATATGTCTATCATCTAGAACAACTGGCTGGTAAGCCAAGGTTGTTACGTTTCCAAGTAAATGCAAATCTTCAGAGCCTGATTTACCCTCTAGACCGCTAGTTAATATCTTATTATAAGAGTCTTTAATCTGTGAAGGTATAAGAGATTGGAACTCTGGTGTGAGGTAATTACGACCCACCACGGCTTCGTTTCGTGAATACAAAATAACTCCGTTTTTGTCAATTAGACCTAAGGTGCTTTCTAAATTTGGTGAAAGCTCCTCCTGTAAGAAGCGACCGAGATCCCCAAGACTAATGGCGGCTACTACTACCCCTTGGAAACTACTTACGTTACGGTCAGGAGCCAAAATGCTGCTAGTATTACTAGCCGGCGCAATTATTGGAAATGAAATATAGAAATGTGAAAACCTATTTTTTGCCTCCCCTGCGCTACCAAAATATGGTTTAAGTGTGATCTTAGGGATTCTAAAGTAATCCTTGTCACTTAAACTTGAGTTATTGGTAACTGGTCCGTTGGAATCACTTGTTGAAAGAAGCCTACCATTCTCATCTATCCAGTAGTATGCTTCAGTAAGCTCTTGAGTTCCCATCTGTGCAGTATTTATCAAGCTTGTGGCATCAGAATTTCCACTTTCTACCGATAGTATTGCATTGCTCAGGGTTCTTAAATTAATTGAAACTGATTCAATACTTCTAACTAATATTCTGGCTAGTTCATAAACCTCAATGTTTGCGTTTGATTTTACGTCCTGAGCTGCAATGTATGCGATTTCAGTAGCGGTCAGTGTAGAGTATTGATATGAGAGAATCGCCAGGCCGATACCTACGATTCCGATTAATAGAAGCAGAATTATGTTATTCTTTGATAATGCAGTTCCTAGCAATAATCTACAATAATTAAGATTTTATCTCTAGTAGATAAGTTAAAGCTAATGATTATACTAGCAGAATCGAAGGTATCGAATGATAATTGCCATCTTAAAATTTAGCATAAGTTTTTGCCATTTGAATATGAGCTGTTAGTTACTTGCCAAGTCCGGTTGGTCATTGAGTCTATAGGGCTTAATGGAAAGATTGACATCTCCAAATAAGACTTCTCGAACTGATCCATCTGAGAGCTTTATCTCCAAGACCCCATTATCATCTACTCCCATAGCTAGACCGTGGAAAATATCCTTTCCGTCTTCAACGGTCACTACCCTTCCAAATAGGTCTGATCTCTTCTTCCAGATTTCTATAATTGCTTTTATCTTGTCTTCCTTCAATAGATAATAATAGTACTCTAACCTTTCAAGGATTAATTTAGTTAAATTAAACAGATGAATGTCGTAACCCAGTTCATCTCTAAGGGTAGTAAGTCGTGAGACTTTGATTTGATTTTCTAAATCATTCATATTGTTGGCTGAGAAATTAGCATTCAGACCTATTCCAATTATAGCTTGATTGGCATTGTTACCCTCGAAATCAACATCAACTATGATTCCACAGATCTTTTTTCCTCGCACCAACAAGTCATTAGGCCATTTGTTTGTACATTCTAGAGAGGTTAATGTCGATATACTGTCAGCTACAGCTAGTGCCGAAATGAATTGTATTATGGGTATCCTTTTCGGTGTTAACCAACTTTGTAATATAATTGACATCCAGAGACCCCCAGGTGGAGAGATCCATTTCCTTCCCATTCTTCCTCGACCAGCTGACTGTTCTTTTGCAATAACCACTACGCCGTGTAGTGGTAGGCCACAATTTTTCAATAAATAGCGGCTATAATTTTGAGTTGAATTGATCTTGTTGAGAAAATGTATTTTATGACCTATCTCTTTCCCTTTGAGTGACGTCTCTAATTGCTTTACTGAATCAGTATCCATGCAAGTAAGACACTACTCCCCAGTCAAGGAAATAAAAGTATTGGAGTCAAAAAAATCTTCATAAGTAATTGTAGTTATTGCAAAATCCACATTAATTAATACTGGTGCATTACAATATAAAGCTCAAGGCAATTAAGACCCCGGTAATTCTAGAACAAAGAATCATGTCAGTCATTGATAATATTAATTCTTCTGGATTATCATAGTTCTTAAGTCTTTTGATGGCTCGTGCCGCGAGTGGTAACGATGCCATGGCCACTATTGAAAAGATAGGGGTGATACTTATTAAAATACCAACTAGGATCATAGCATAGACAAGCGATTGCAATATTAGTAACATATTTACTGCGCGATTCTTACCTAGAATTACTGTTAGGGTTTTTTTACCCCCCATTCTATCTGCGTCGTAATCTGGGAATGAATTAACCATCAGAACACAAGCCGATAACAATCCTATAATTACTCCGACGAATAATGCAGTTGGATCTAGATTTCCAGTCTGAACGTAAAATGAGCCCAATACGATTAGTGCACCCTTTATTGTAACGAAAACTTCGCCCAATCCTGCATTGGCAATATTTGTAGAGTAGAAGTAAATAGAAATGGTTGCAAATATGAGTATCAGCAGAATTATGACGCCACGAACGGTAATGAAATATATCCCTATTATCATTCCAAGGATCAGAAACATAAATGCAGCAAAATATACTGTTCTTGGTTGTAGAAGCTTTTCTGGTAACACTCCTGTACCGCCACTAAATTTTGTCCTCCTTGCAATTGTATCAATACCTTTCTTATAGTCCCAGTAATCGTTAAACAAATCAACACTAATGTGCAAACAGATAACTCCACAAATGGTGAGCAAACCGTAGACAGGATCTAAAATATCGTACTTCCACACGCCGATCGCAATTCCATTTATTGAAGCGATTAATGAAGCAAGAAGAAATCTTGTTCTGATGGCTCTAGACCAAACAGACAAGTATCTTATTACTCGATCGTGCAACATGTATATTCAAACGTATAGACAATTAAAAATTATTATGGAACATCTTTATCTCGTTCTATGTAATGAGGTAACCGACGCAGATTACCCGAACAAAGATTCCTGATAAATTTTACAATTAGATTTTATCCTTAACTCTGACTAGAACAAAATTAAGGTATGGGATTTGTGTATATGCCTCTTAAAGCTTTGGTGCAGGGAAATACCCTCTTAAGTGAGGAGGCAGTGACGATCTTGGGGGAGGATTGTACTGAGGCCTTTGGGCTACTTGTTCATATTGTTCACTCCCTACCGGTCTGCTTGGATCGTAGCCTGGCAAAGTAGGATCATTGAATTTGTTAATCGAAGATGAGGAACTTGCTTGAGATGATTGACTTGACGTTGACTGTGCAGTTCCCGCTGGTCTGCTTGGATCGTAGCCTGGCAAAGTAGGATCATTGAATTTGTTAATCGAAGATGAGGAACTTGGTTGAGATGATGGTTTTGGTTGAGATGATTGACTTGACGTTGACTGTGCAGTTCCCGCTGGTCTGCTTGGATCGTAGCCTGGCAAAGTAGGATCATTGTATTTGTTTGAAGACCCAGAATTACTCATATTGCTATTAATGATAATAACACATTTCCATTTATGGATTTCGCTTTTAGTGGCCTGGAAAGAGTCAAACATTAGAAACTGGTCAAAAAATAACATCAATTGCAAAAAGACTTAATATGGCTACGTTTTCCTTAAAGAAAAGATCTCTGTAATGTCCGATGAAGCTATTGCAAGTCAAGTCCTACACCAAAATATTGGTAAATCGGTATTAGTAAAATTGAAAGGGAAAAGATCAATAAGAGGAAAATTGAAATCTTTTGATAAACAGATGAATCTCTTGCTTCAAGATGCTGTGGACGTATCTGAAGACCGATCTGCTGACAACAAGCAGGAAATCCAGATGGGCGAAATTCTGATAAGAGGAGATAACGTTATCATTATTTCTGTAGAATAGGTTTTACCCTGCAAACAAGGAATTTTCGTTCTGATTCTAATGCTTAACATAACTTGTATATAACCGAGACCCTTATTCATTTCGAGCTTAGTCTGTGAGAAGAATCCTGTTAGATGGCAGCGAAAAGTACATTGACCTTAAGGGTAATCTCATGACAAGTCGACTTGAACTGACGATATCAAGATTATTTAATTTTCTAGGGATAGGTTATGATTATAACTTTCCAGTAAGTCTTTCAGATGGATCTATCGTAGATCTGGATTTCAAAGTAGGTGAAAAGTACCTTGAAGTAATAGACTCTGAAGTAGATATCCAAAAATTTGAAAGGGTTAAAAGGGAGAAACCTAATTTGGACTTGCTCGGCATAGGAAGTTCAAAAATAGCAGCAAAGATAGAAGATTTGGAATCTATTAATATTATTGATTCGCCAAGACACCAAATCGGTTCGATATTTATTGAAGATCCGTCATTGTCTTTTGACTATGCCCATGTACTACCATTGGTAGAAAAATGCTCGATATTGCACGGGCATACTTCTACTGTCATGATTGAAATAATAGGAAAAATGGAGAATAATTTGGTTATAGATTTCAGCTTGGCAAAGAAATTAATTAAAGAGACTATTTCTGTTTTAGATCATAAATTTTTCATAAATGAAAAATACGTAGAACAAGACCATGAGAAGCATTACGTGATTTCATTCGAAGGACCAAGCGGTGTTTTTAGATTACAAGTCCCCAAGAGCACTACATACATCCTCCCGGGAGAAGCCACCGTTGAAAATCTCTCATCGATAATAATCAATCTATTGGCTAAGAAAATGCCTTCAAACGTAGAAGCATTGGGCGTGTATGTTTATGAAGGCGTTAATAAAGGTGCCCACATTCTTGCAAATATTAGGTAATTTCATTTGCGAGTAGTAACAAAAGCTCATAATTGGGAGCTTACGTGTACCTCTGGTAACGATACTGAATTTATACTATACAAATAGTCTAATATAATATGCTGATCAAGTGTAGCAAAAAAAGGAAAATGCAGATCCTATTGTATCAAAGTAATAATGAAACATGCTGCATCCAGTTGAAGTGCTTCATTATAATTATACAAATGATTGGATTTATGCAAGAGGACGCACAATAATAAATTAACTTTATCATAGTCTGGTGGTTTGAATGAAGGCTAACTTTAATATCTCGAATTTCGTTTTAGGGTAAGCAATAGATGCCAAAGATTGAGGAAAAAGCATGGGATCCGAAATTTGAATACGAAATAGCAAGAAAATGGGAAGAGAACGAGTTGTATAAATTCACAGTTGATGCTAGGAAGCATGCGTACGTTATCGACACGCCCCCACCCTATCCTTCAGGCAGACCATGGCATATTGGCGCTGCCGCTCATTATTCACAGATCGATATGATTGCAAGGACAGGCAGGATGTCAGGAAACAATGTTTTTTTTCCTATTGGAATAGATCGTAATGGTCTCCC
Source organism: Nitrososphaeraceae archaeon (assembly GCA_044870745.1). Classification (GTDB taxonomy): domain Archaea; phylum Thermoproteota; class Nitrososphaeria; order Nitrososphaerales; family Nitrososphaeraceae; genus TA-21. The sequence continues at coordinate 79,027 of JBIOZE010000095.1, forward strand.
AGTTGAAATTTACACTGAAAAAAAATACAAGATCAGAATGCGTGAAATGGATAGGGAAAAGTTCTTGAATCTTTGTAGGTCTGCCCTTGACGAACTAGAGAAAGAAATGATACAAATAATGAAATCCTTGGGCCTCAGCGGAAATTTTCAAACATATTACAGAACAGATTCCAATGAATTTCGTCAAATGACTCAAAATACATTTCTTGCTCTATGGAAACAAGGTCTTATTTATTCTGCTAATAGGCCCAATAATTACTGCGTCGATTGCGGGACCACAATCGCTGATGCTGAAATTGGATATGAAGAGAGAAGAACGAGGTTGATACATATTAGATTTAAGGTGAAAGGCACATCTGAAGAAATCGTTATTGCCTCAACTCGGCCTGAACTACTTTGTGCCTGCCAATGTGTAATTGTAAACCCCAATGATCTGAGGTACAGAGAAGCACACGACAAGACGCTTATTTTGCCCATCTTCAATAGAGAGATAAAGCTAATCAAGCATCAGTTGGCAGACCCGGAATTCGGCACCGGGGCAGTTATGGTATGCAGTTACGGTGATAAGAATGATGTTCAATTATTCAGGGAATTAGGATTGGAAGAAATTGTTGCAATTAATGAAAAAGGGGAGATGAGTGACTGTGCGGGTCCGTATTCCAATTTGAAAATCAAGCAAGCTAGGGATAGAATAATAGAAGATTTAAGGAAATTTGGGTTTCTGGAAAAAGAGGAATTTATAATTCATAGGACTCCCATTTGTGAACGTAGTAAAACGCCAGTTGAAATAGTCCCAATGCAGGACTATTATTTAAAACAGCTTGATTTTGTCCCAAAGTTAAGGAATTTTGCTCATGAATTGAATTTTCACCCAGAAATGCACAGGAAAATCTTGCTAGATTGGCTAGATGCCGTTGCAATTGATTGGCCAATATCCAGAAGAAGATTTTACGGCACTGAAATTCCGATTTGGTACTGTAAGAGTTGCGAGTACCCCAATATTCCTGAGCCGGGAAAATACTACAAACCGTGGAAGGAATCTCCTCCATTTGACAATTGTAAGAAATGTCATTCATCACATTTTGTAGGGGAGGAGAGAACCTTCGACACATGGATGGATTCAAGTATAACACCTCTCTTCGTTACCAAATATGAGGATGAGCCAATATTTAATAGTCAGACTTATCCAACGAGAATAAGGCCACAAGCTAAAGACATTGTAAGGACCTGGCTATTTTATACAATGTTGAGATGTTACCAGCTTACAGGCAAATTAGCCTGGTCCGATGTTTGGATAATGGGTTACGGTGTTGATGAACGCGGAGAGAAAATGAGCAAAAGTAAAGGGAATACCCTTGATCCGTACCCCATAATTGCCAAGTACGGGGCAGATGCTTTTAGGTATTGGTCAGCAGCTGAAGCGAATTTAGGTCAGGACTTTAGATGCTCAGAACAAAAGATAGCAGAAGCTCAAAAATTCTTAACGAAATTATGGAACGTAGGACGATTTATTTCATCCTTTGAAGTGATTATTTCACCACCACAACTGACTCTAGCTACTGATGAATGGATTTTAGGAGAATTGGGTAAAGTGATTTCAGGATGTTTGAGGGGATACCAGGATCTCAATTTTTTTGTGCCTGCTTCTCTTATAAGAGATTTTACTTGGAATGTATTTGCTGCTCACTATTTGGAATTAATAAAAGCACGGGCATACAATAGTAACGATAATGACGGATACAAGTCTGCATTATATGCATTACATAAATGTTTTTCAACCATTTTGATACTATTGTCACCAATATGTCCATTTATTACCGAAAAATTATGGCAAGAATTGTATTCTACAAAAAGTATTCATTTGCAATCTTTACCATCCGATGATAATCCATATCAAGAAATGTGTCGTTACTCTAACCAAATAGTTGAATTCAATTCTATGGTTTGGAATAAGAAGAAACAAACCGTATCAAACGAAACTGGCAAGCTACTCTCTTTAAGAGATTCTATATACATAGAAATTCCATCAGAGCTTCAAATATTCAAGGGGGATTTAATAAACATGCATAACCTAAAATCAAAACTTTAATGCTGAATTGACATGAGACCTTAGTCTGACTTATATACCTATTTACTGGCATATAGACATTCTTCAATCTTTGCAGAAGATGATCGGTGGTATTTCAGGGGCAGAATAAAAGTAAATTAGTTTAGCTTTCGTGTCTTTACATAAAATATTAAAGTATCTGTATCTTTACTTATCGATATTGGGATCGGCTTGGAAAGCTATTTCTGACGATCACCGAAGAAAGATCCTTCTAATGCTGAAAAAAAGGGACATGACTCCGACAGAAATTGCTAAGCATTTTGACTTTACGTTACCTGGTGTTTCCGCTCACCTTAGGACATTGAAGGATGCTGATTTGGTTGTTGAAAGGAAGAAAGGTCAATATGTATTTTATTCTCTAAATAGGAAACGACCACTGGAGATGATTAGATTTTTTCAAACTATGTGGAACTTAGGTCGAATGAGATAAGGAACTCAGCATGATAATATATTCAGGTTGACGATAAGGCAATAAGCTAATTGGGACTTTGGGTGAAGCCATATTCACATTGTCCATGCTCACCCTAGGTGATCAAACCTCTTTTTTAGCTAGTACATCCATTACATCTTCGGCAATATCGATTGCAGTATGCGAACTTATGTTTGGCTCTAATGTCACTAGTAGGAGATTCTCATCCATATAGAAAGTAAGAATGGATATTTTTTCCCTTTCTACGTAGGCGAATCTAGCTTTTCCCAAGGTCCCATCAAATCGTTCTCTCATGGATTTTCTCAACGCTGTCTGTGTCAAATATAATTCCTCGTTATTTTCATCCATAATGGAGCCCATTCCTCTCTTCATCCCACCAGCTATCACATTGCCTGCGTCATCAATGACTCCCGCATATCTCACATCATCGTGCAAAGCGAACACTGCTTCACATAACTTAACATAGTCCATACATATTCGGAATCAAAGCCAATTATTATACGTTAACTAGATAAAATTCATTTTTTCACGTTTACATTTCTACAGTAAGAAATCGCTTTTTGTCAAGTCTTTCATTATGCTAACTGCAGTCACAATCATTCGAATGCAATGCTTTAACGAAGGAAGATCCTATCACTATTGGAACTATTAGTATAGCCTATTCGACGTAAAACACACCTCAGGATTTGAAAAAAATCTGAAAGTGAATGTATGGTCATGTTTTGTCATCTTCAGATTCAAGTTGCTTCATGCCTACGCTTCGGGCGAGTAGTCTATCTTGGCTCAATCAAAGGAGCGTTTCTGGCAATATTTATCATTTCATTTGAGACATCAAATTCATAAGCGAATGGGCTATCAAACCATGTAGTTGAATTGTCCCAACGGAAGGTAACCTTCGGACTTCCCCACGTGATAATCTGATCATATTTTCCACCAAATTTTTCACCGCCTTTATCTCCTCTCTTGCCCCACCCCATGTCTTCCCTATCACATCTTAGATATTTCAATTTCCATAGACCGTCACACTCTTCATCTAGAAACTGCATAACACAGACTCCACGCTTTCGATCTTCGTAGAGAAAATTATAAAGTCCTACGGCATATCCTATCCGTCTGTCAAATATACTGTGATCGGTTGCTTGATATTTCTTGGAGAACTGATATCCCCCGGTATGCCATATTTCCTTCTTAACTGTTAGAAACCCATCAATATCTAGATTACCCTTATATGAAGACCCACCCAGTCCCTCATGAATCTCATTGCTGTGTCTTAAACTTCTACTGAAGAAAGAGAAGGCATTTTTTGTCCCTTCCTTTCTTTGAATGTACATCCCCCATATAACATTTAGAAAATCCGTACGTGAATCTACCCAGCTTCTTCTTTGCTCCAGCTCATTAAACCCTGTAGTTTGCCAAATAATTTCATTTTCTTGGGATTTTTTTAACTTAGTTAGGCCATTGAAAAGGGTAAGCCTAATCTTATTACCGTCAACATTCCACTGGTCCACCTGTTCCCCATTGTGACCAAGACTTTTTCCGACTAATCTGAGGTTTGAAGCATCACCATTCAAAGTGAACCATTTTTCTTGATTTAGTTTTCTATTATCTGGGAACACCTGTATCGGCTTTATTCTAGATGGCACAAACCCAGGAATATATTTTCCAATTTTTGATCCACTATTGTTTACCGCAGAATGTTTATCTGCATGCGAAGTAGGTGTTCGTTTCAAACAGTTTATGAATTTGTTGAAAAACACAAAAATAATGATGCTAATAACGAATAATTACTTTATCTTTTGGCCATGTATACCTGTCTGAAAGCTGCCCCACTCTCATGATTGGCGGGGTATAGGGCAAACTACTACTTAGGGTAGGATATTACGCAATAGACGCGAAAACAAATTATCAATCCACCTCTGAAAAGAAATCGACATGCTAGAGAGAAGGCGGTTAATTAACCGATTTCTAGTAATACAAATCGAAGGCGATTATATCATGTATTTTTCCTCTTATTAATAAAGACCCAAATGTATTTCATAACATACAGAATAGCGAATGTCCCCCCAACAGATAAGAAAATGATCGAGATTAGCCAAATAGATCCACTACAACCATCAAACAACTTAGTTAATACCCATAGTTGCTAAAATTTTGCATTCATCAAGCCCCTGATTGGTTAATCCAACCCAATCCTGTACTATATATGGTTTCCTATCCTGATAGTGCAAAGTTGCCCTGCATGATAACTCTTCCAAAAGATTTGTCTGAAGCAGTCCTAGCTGCGGATATTGCAATGTTTTGTTTTCCAAGATATTAAATAAAAACTGTAAAGCCTTCTCTAAACCTGCGCCTTCAGTACTATTAAGATTTCATAGGTCTATTCCCACATGCTCGCCGATGGATGCTAATTTGAAAAGTCCCAGTAAATTGAAGACGCTATAGTAGATAGCTTTTGTCCTTCTCAATTCGAGGGGCTGCCTGCCATCAGGTCCGATTTTTTCCGACATAGAGTCAACCGTTCTTTGTAGAGAATCTTTTGCTACTTGCGTCATGTTTAGGAATAGAGCAATTGAGGAGACCTGTAGCTCGTAATAGGTTCCGTGATTGTTCAATTTCTTTGCTTGTTCCTTCCCTGGTTTCGAATCCAAGAGCCAATCCAAATACTTGCCAAACCAATTCTGCATATTTTCATCGTCTTTCATTGTCCACGATCCGGAATTTCGGATCAACTCAATTGAATCCAACAATTTCGTTATATTGCCCCCAACAATAATGCCGGCAGAATGTACCTTGTTCTTTCCGCGTATTACCTCACCATATTTCAAATTAGGATTCATTTGTGTATCTTCATTTAAGAACCAGACTCTCAACAATTCGGTTGCCTTGGTAGCATATTTGGGATCATCAGTAAAATAGTAAGAAGCGGCCAATGTTGACACGATTTCTATCAGACGATCAATGTTTCGTTTATCTGGTATAGTATTTACCTCAGGGTCGATAATTCCATCATGCCATATTTATGGAACCAATTGAGGTTCAAATGGATTTGGCCAATGATATGGTGCTAACGCTAAGAAATCGTATTTGTCACCGCTTGGAGGAAGGTCGGTCTTCTCGGTAACAGAATGAGGTATATCATCAAGAATCGAATCAGCCAGTCTAATCAGTTTCATAAAATAGGTTTGAAAAGTTGAATCAATATTGGTCTTGTCCTTCATTGCTTGCTTGATATGAAAAAATAGAGAAGGCTCGGTAAGGTAAGTTCGGGGAATTCTTTCCCCGTCTACTGACAATGTTGAATTATTAGTAGTTTGACCGACTACTTCTTGAAATGCTAATTTCATATGCACTACACCCGAAAATGTGATCACTATTATTATGGATGTTAGACATATTTTTTGACAAAATAGCACTGTTCAAAGAGATTTTACTCCGTAGTATTGTAAGTTGGTCACATCACATCGGACATTATTGAATAGACTCTGAGATAGCAGCTACTTGAAGAAGTAAAGTCGCTTCAATATCTATTGTTCCATATTCAACAAACTCTATCATAAACTTGCAAGTCATTTGTGTAGTAGTTAGTAGGCAATTTCATTTTTTGACTATATACATTTAATTTATGACCTGAGATTCAAAGTAGCAAGAATGGTGTCAAAAGATTTAGAAGCGATTACTAGGGTATCATATCTATTTTCAATTCCTCCCAAAAAACTAATTGACATCCCCGTGTTACCCATGAACATACATAGATTTATACTTGATTTTATATCTTGGCCATTAGTAAAACATACATGATGATATGTCTTATTGCTAACTTAATTTTATAATGTCAAGAGTTGATTATCATTTACGGTTAGAATTTTTGGAAGTCCCTATACATCTGTCCCATTTTTTTGGCTAGTGAATTTCCACACCTTGATAATATGATTGCTGCATTTCTGAGTTACAAGGAGTCATTCTGGTTATGATTTAGTTCAGTTCAATTTGATTGAGCAGCGCGCCCGTCATCATTATCATGGAAGATAACTATTGTTCTGGATTCACTCTTCCCAAGTCAAACAAGTTTGTATAAGGGCGAATGGATTTTTTTTCATTGATCTTAGACAGTAATAGTCAAGTCAATTGCATAGTCAATGGGAGCAGAAAACTTCATACTATGTTCCAATTTGATTCAAGATTTTTGTCAATGCGCTTAATTTTCCGTTTGGAGAAAACCTTGATTTGGAGACAATTTGGAAAAAAATTGAAATAGGTACTATGAAATAATACATCTGTCAGTTGAATCTAAAAGAGATCGGCCTTCATTTGTGTACTTGCACGTGGCTCGAAATAATGACCTGTATTGGAATAACGCTTTATTTGAGCTTTATATCAGAGATTTATCTCGCTCTACTGACAGTGGCCGTTTTCTCACCCCTGATAGCGTTTCACTTTGCTTTTTCAAGATTGGCAAAGCATGATTCCGTATGCACTGGATGTCGACCTGTGGAGAAGTAGTTGATCATATTGACATTGGAAGCGCCTGCTATTAATTTGCATAAAATCATCAGTCATTTATGACCTTGAATATCAGGACATTCTGCAACGAAGATAAATCTGTACGATTTTACGGTCTTACTTAAATAAAACTATCAACTGTAAGAAATATCGTTGAATTCAAAAACAAGGTATCTCATTGCAACGGTGATTGCTGTGGTTTTAGTTGTAGGAGTATTAACGCTTCCGTTAACCTTCGATCATCAGTCAGCCGATGCCAAGTACAAGAAATCCAAAATCTCGAAGAAATTAAAGAAATCCCAATTGCAAACCTTAGCGGGTGCTGGTGGATCTAACTCTGGGGTATCCAGTAGCGCTGCTGGCGGAGCTGGCGGAGCTGGGGCCAATAATCAAGGTCTATCTATAGGCGCCAATGGTGGTTCAGGATGTCAGCAGAATGCAGGCGGCCCTAGTCTGATTTCAAGTTCTCCTGCCTGTAGTTCCGGTTCTGGTGCTGATGCTAATGGAGCTGCTCCAAGTACAGGAGCTTCAGGTGGTATTGGCATAGGTGCTAACGGTGGTAATGGGGCAGATGCCTCTGGCGGCGCGGGAGGTACTGGCGCTTCAGCATGCTTCCATACAGGAAGTTGTGGTAACGGGAATTAGGAAATAATAGGAACAGAAAAACAGAGGATACGGAGGTTCCATCTACTAACCTCTTCCTTTTTTACATTACCCAAACAGTTTTTAATGAATTTTTCCTAATTTACATAACAAATATTTCATGCGATAATAATTTTCAAACATGGTCCTCGCTATTGTATAATATTTCAAGTAAAAAAGATGAACATTTATGAAACTCTTCTGCTATATTGGGACGGATAAACTTTAGCTAATGAATAAAGTTGCACTAGTCACTGGAGCCTCAACTGGCATTGGATTTGCAACATCAATAGCTCTTGCACGTAATGGATATACAACTTTTGCAACTATGCGTGATATGTCCAAATCTAAAGACAATTATGACAATAGCAAGAAAAGATGATTGCCTCTAAGCGTAATGCAAATAGACGTAAATGCATATGAATCGATCAAGTCTGGCGTGGACAAGATCTTTGCGGACTCTAAAAGGATAGATGTGCTGGTGAATAATGCAGGATATGGGTTATTTGGAGCTGTAGAAGATTTGAATATGAATGGAATAATAGCTCAATTTGATACTAATTTCTTTGGTGTCATTAGGCTTACTAAATTAGTCTTACCAATAATGAGAAACCAAATGAAAGGTACTATAGTAAATATTAGCTCTATGGTTGGAAGAGTGGGTATGCCCTTGAATTCGGTGTACGTTGCAAGCAAATTTGCTTTAGAAGGATTTTCAGAATCGATAAGGTACGAGCTTCGAAAATTTGGCATTAATGTAATACTAATTGAACCTGGAATTGTAAAGTCACAGTTCTTTAACAACATGCACAAGACCGGTCATGAAGCATCTGAATCTCCTTATTCATCTTTGCTGCAAAAAAGACTCGATAAGTTCAAGTCTATTTCAGAAAACAATTCTACCTCGCCACATGAGGTGGCGAATACAGTTTTGAAAGCAGTGATATCTGAAAAACCAAATTTCCGTTATACTGTCGGGGTGGACGCCGAGACAGTCATGAATATGAAAGAAACTTTGTCTCACGAAGAATTTGAACGTTGGATTTGGAACAGCTTTATTGAGGGATAGTAGTTAGTGATGAAGTAATCAGAGTCTTATCATCAACACATAGAAATGGTTAGGAAAATTTCACAATTCATCTGCACCTTGGACCTTACCGTAACCTATGCTGGTCGCACCTAAAAACATTTCACAGTCTTTGTTGGGACAAATAAAAATTGCACATCTCATGCCAGGGGCCTCGGCGTTATCCGGATAGACTATTCTAATATCTACATCTCTTTCAAAGTTTTTTTTGCAATATGGACACTTTGCCATACCAATTCATGCTACAAGTAAAATAAAAAGTATATCAAATTTGTAGTGCGAATGAATTTTAAATACTGTAGTTGTTTATTTTCTCGCCTTTTGGATAATGTAGATCAGTGAATTTCGATATGAGCCAGATATCCTATGAAACTCATTTACTTCTCCTGCTATTTTGAAGCCATTCTTTACTAGGACGCGAATTGAGCCCTTATTGTCAGGATAGACAAATGCACATATTTTTTTTAGTCCAATAACCGAGAAGGCATAACTTACGACTATGCATACAGCCTCTGTCCCAAATCCCATCCCCCAGTACTCCTCACCTATCCAGTATCCAATGTGCGATACTTTAGTAGTCAAATTGATATTCTTTAGACTTATGATGCCAATTACTTTCTTTAGAGTCTCCAAATCATTATTATCTTATATGCCAAGGTTAACAGCTTGAAGTGTTTTGAAACTTCTCTTACTTGAATCGACAAGATCTAAAGCATCTTTTCGTGTGTATGGATAGGGAACTTCCCACAAAAATCTAGCTATTTTCCTAGTCATAAGTCTAGTAATTTCTGGTATATCATTGGTTGAAAGTTCCCTTAGCTTAATGTGTACTCCTTGTAGTTTGGGAAAATCTGAAGGCAATTGCAAAATAAAGGATGATTGCACTAGATATTTAGATAACGCTTTAAATTCAAACGATAAGTGTCATTAGTCAGGTACATAACAGCTAGCAAGACATATAACAACTAATAATTTGGCTGGAAGGAAAATATCGATACTATGTTAGCGAATATACAATACTTTAATAAAATATGATAGCAATATGAAGGTGATGAAAACTGGAGGAAACGCTACCTGTAATCACACTCAAACAGCCAGTGAAGAAGTACAAGGTAACACAGAAGGATGTGAGGACTGCGAAAAGATCGGATCAACATGGGTTCATCTTCGCTTGTGCCTGGAATGTGGCCATGTAGGTTGCTGCGATTCATCTGTGAATAAGCATGCGACAAAACATTTTAAACAAACTGTGCATCCCGTCATTAAATCATACGAACCAGGAGAAAACTGGAAATGGTGCTACCTTGACTCTGTGTTTGTCGAGTAGTAAGTTCGCATATTTCCCACAAACCGTAACGCTTCGCATTTATGGGGCACCGAAGTAGCAACCGCCATGAATAGAACTACAAGAGTAAGGGGTGTAGGCAGCCTTAATTATGTCAGGATGAAGCGAAGTTTATTTCCGTCCTGAGGACTTGGCAATATATCAGTACTATTACCATCTTTGAAATTCATGGTAAAGCATTTTTCCATGCCTTCTTTAAGCTGATTGAAATCGAGATTCCCCGCTTTAAGACTATTCAATAGTTTATCGAAGCAATCCATAATTCCAGTATTCCCCTGCTGAGTTGGGAAGATATGATCTCTGTCTGTAGTTTTCAAGACAATGACGCTAATCCGCGGGTTTACAGATTTTGAATCATCGCTTGAAAATAGATATAATGTTGTAGGTATTAAAATCGAGAAGAATAGAATGACATAAATGATGTACCAAGATTTATCATTCATGAGCAATTAACGGCCTGTTTTCTAATTTTAATGCTTGCTTCACAAATCTCATGGAAAATTGTTATCGATAAGAAAATGGGGATAAGGGTAACAGGTATATGCTTCATAAAAATTGACGAGTATTACAGATTTTCACAATCATGTTGTAACCGTCTTTCAGCGTAATCCAATCGTCACAAAATAATGCGTCGCTGCATTTATATCTTCATCTGAACTATTTACTTTCGGGAGTTAAGCCGGTCTTACGAAGAATTTATTGGCCCTAGTTGGCGTACTTGAAGATATTTTAGCAAGAAAATCTCTACATATGAACTAGTTTGAAAGAAGTGCACTACCTAAAATAACTGAAAATGGTCTGCACAATATAAGGGACATTTTTATGTCTTGACAAATCAGTACAAGTGGGCTATCAGGAATTTTTGATCGCCTATTTTAACTTCCATAATTCCCAAAATCACAATTACACATTAGTATTATCTATCGAGAGATAGACGTCTGAATCTGGTTTATTGGTGAATACAAAGTTTTTCATTCATAAGAGATGAGTTATCTGCAACTTGTTACTACTTTGGCTACTCCCTCTGCATTATGGAATCCATATCCGGTACCTACAAAGCTATTATTGGTGTGATTACCCTTGCTGTTGATCTCGTTTTATTATGTTCTGTTCGCTGAACTATGACTATTAGTGCTAATGTGGTTATTGAAATAGTTGATAAGTGCGAGGTGATATTTGATAAGGCTTATAATGTAATTTGAATGCAATTTCAAAATATATGCCGATAGATTGGGATTATTTGAGATGCGACTTTCCACTTACAAAGAAATACGTGTATTTAGCCAATGCAGCTATTTCTCCTATTCCCATTCCAGTTTATGGAGCAATATCAGAATTCTACCAAGATATCGTAAACCACGGAGGCACCAAGTGGAATAAATGGATTACAACTATTGAAGAGACAAGAAGCCTGTATTGTAAATTTATCGGTGCAGAGGGTGATGATGAAATTGCTTTCACTCATTCTACTAGTGAGGGAATGAACATAATTGCTCATATGCTTTCAAATAAAGGCATAGCAATATCAAATAAATTAGAGTTTCCATCTAGTAATTTACCTTGGCTCAATCAAGATTCTAACAATCTTAAATTTGTAGTTTCTACTAATAGTAACAGAATACGAATAGAGGATATTGAAAAGATGATAGATAAATTTGACAATCACAAAAACAAAAAAGTAAAAACTATCATAACTAGTCATGTTCAATATTCTACCGGATTTAGGCAAGATTTGAAGGAGCTTGGTAAACTAACACATCGAAGAGGTCTGCATTTAGTTGTAAACGCAACACAATCTCTAGGCGCTTTAAGTTTCAATGCTAGAGATCATAACGTAGATTTTATGGTTTCAAATGGTCATAAGTGGATGCTATCAACTTTTGGGATTGGAGGCATCTATATTAAGAGAAAATACTTAAAACATAGAGAATATTTCATTCCGTCCTTTTTTAGTCAGTCTGGCCAAAAGCAAAAACAAAATTTTGACAATAATACGAAATTGATAATGTCAAACACTGCTACGAGGTTCGAGCTTGGAACGCCACACTTTCAAAACATTATTGCATTAAATGCTGCAATAAAATATATGTTAAAGATTGGGACAAGCGAAATCGAAAAACGAATACTCGCCCTGACTGATTATCTAATCGATCGGCTTCTGAATATGGGTTTGAAGATTTTGTCTCCGATTGAAAATAAGAAGGAAAGGTCAGGGATTGTGATCTTCAAACCATTTAACATGAAACCAACAAAGATCGTTGCCGAGCTAGAAAAGAAAAATCGAATTATCGTTTCTGCAAGGGGAAAAGGTATCAGGGTATCTCCTCATTTCTATAATAATGAGTCTGATATAGATAAATTAATTTTGGCCTTAGACAGAATATTCAAGGTAGGCAACTAACCAATAAGATTATTAATACGGCAAAGTCATCCATGAAAATAATAAATTTTTCAGTGTGTTAGAATTATTAGAGATAAAGTAGATCTTATATTCTCAAGATCCCTTATTTCAGCCGCCAGTTTCTTTAAGCGATCCTTGTTGTCCGCATGAATTCTGGTAATAATATCGTACTGGGTGCCAGCTATTTTGTAAATAATCTCCGGTCCAAGTTTTACTAAATTAGAAAGCACGCTCTCTATAGCACCGTGATTGCATTCGATTAATAGGAACGCTGATACCATTGGGGTATTGTTTCCTATTGATTAGTCCAAATTATTAACCTTATTGCAGAATCGACCAATCATCTAGGAAATTGGAGCAAAGGGGTCGGGTATGTTGTGTTTGGACTTGCTAGACTTTTTGTAGGAATTAGTATCGGCCGTAGACTTGTAGTCAGCTTCTTTTTCTTCGCTTTTGCTATCGGGATCCGAGATGTGAATCTCGGTCTTAGGTGAATGGTCTTGTTGTTCTGTTTCTGATCGACTAACAGAGGCGTTTGATGAAGATGTATTATCTTTGTTGTCTTTCACCTCTTTGACTGGAGTGTCTTTCACCTCTTTGACTGGAGAACTAACTTTAATATCCTTCATAGTGCTGGAATCGTTGATTTCTTTACCTTTGTCGGGAATTGAAGTTGTACTTTGGAGAGAATTATGACTGCTTGCTGCGTTCTTGTTGGTCTTGGCTACGCTAAATTCATCGGTCACTTTTCCATTGTTTGTATGAAACTTGCCCACAAGTGTGTTACCATTATTAGAAATTGTTAGTTCGAGTGCACCAAAATTGTCATCCTGCTGGCTTGCTGTAAAAGGAGCTTTTCCAGAGAGACCATGAAAATTTATTCCACCTGTAGCGACAATCGCAAAAATTACACCGCTAGGATCATTGTAATTATTCTTATTCGAACTTGTTATTATTGGGTTGGAAGAATCTTGACTATTGTACTTGATGGGAAAAGATCTCTGGTAAGAGTGCATGTGCGCCTGCAGGACTAAATCCACCCCATAGTTATCAAATAGCGGATGATAAGTGTCACTTAACATTTTACTTCCTTCACAAGATGATGCTGAACAGCCATTTGGAGACGTATATATTGGTTTATGCATCGTTACTATGATCCATTTAATATTTGGATCTTTGGATACGCGTTCTAGGTCATTTTTAATAAAGTTATACTGCTCAGAGCCTGCGTCCAATTCTAGTTCAGTTGCCATTGTAAGGACATGTACATTCTGAAAATCAAACGAATAATATTGTTTAGAGAGCCCAAAATGCTCCAGATAAGAATTTAACAACTTATTATTCATTACGTCGTGATTTCCGATACTAATCCTCACTTTGCTGTCAAAGGGCTTTATTTCATTGAACCAACAATCAGGAGTGCTTTCATAAGAATAATCACCCAACCCTAAAACCAGATTTGGATTCTTGCTATTAATGTTATTTATAGTAGCTTGGCTGTTTGAGGTACAACCCCAATTTCCCACTGTTAATATCTTTAAATCAGAAGCTCCGTATATATTTCGAGCAGGAAGATAAAATGTGCTCACAAATAATATCGAAAATAGGGATCCAATGAGCATGGCCCTAAAAGGACTTTGAGTTACCATTATAACCACAGAATCAAAGCCAAAATATTGTCTTTAAGTATTAATCATGATTGTATTCATTGACAACTCTGCAGAAAATACCAATTGTCATCAACGCGAAAAAATTTAGGAAAGTGGTTTTGACATTAATTTACATCATGACAATTACAATTAATGTATAGGAGAATTGTTCAAAGTATGTCCTGGTAACGATCATGCTAGATTTTATCGTTCTACAATGATACGTGCACAACTGAGCTAATGCTTCATAAAGACCAGAACATAAACCTATAATACGATGCCAAATTTTTTCACTGAATTTAATAACGAACATGATTCAGTCCTCCTTTAGATTAGTAATTAGCCTTTAATCAGGTGCTACATTGCTGAGGCAGTTCTTTTGTATAACCAATTGCTATTTGTTGAATTTGGAATCAAGATGAAGGCAGAAAACTGTGAAACACTTGTTTTGGAAAATTACTAAGTGCAGTTCAATCAACCGCCGATTATGCACATACTGAGCGATTGAAATTAGTTCTAATTTAATGACCTGGTTTTGTTTGTCATGATCTATCCGATTACATAGTCATTATAAGTGGTATTAAGAATTCAATTTTCTAATCCAACAAAGAAAATTAATATAAATATCATCGTGCGACATTATTCATTAATAAAATGGGACAAAGTAGTTCTGATCCGTCGGACAGATAGCATGGTGCTGCTCTTCCAATAGCTTGTCTAAGCCCAAGGGTAGCCATGTCCTGATTTCTTTTTGTTAAGGACAATTTTAAGAAAATATAAAAATCTCGTGAGTTGTTCGTGTCTAAATTCTGCTTTTCTAATCGTTTCGATATCAAATTTTAGGTTTCTCAACTCCTCGTATATTGCACTGTCCTCTATTGTTTCAATTAAGACCTTATTTGAAACAGGTTTTTGTAATAACTCTACCGGCAAATTAAATTTCTTTATTGAGATTGAGAGCGTTTGCCTAACATAAGCAGAAACGAAAATTATTCTTTGACGAGGATTAATTGCCAAAATTTCTTTTGCTATTTCTAATCCATTTCTATCTGGCATTCTATAATCCAAAATTACAGTATCAAATGGCTGAGTGTGAGAATATGCTGGTTTACTCAGATATACCTTCTGCAATCTACTGCTATAGATTTTGAGACATGTCTCAGCATCATGGGCTATGGTAACCTTGTGGCCGTTCGCTGCCAATACATGCTTGTACACAAGAGCGATCTCCGCGTCGTCGTCGGCTACAAGTATCTTCAATATTACTATTTTTAGTAGGATTCTATTATTTACCTCTTACGCGAACTTGAGTAGAATATTCTAGAACTATAACAGGAAAAATAATGGAACTGATAATATATAGTACAATTATGGTAAATTAAAAATATTTTAATCCGTTTATTCGTATAGTCAATGGTGGAACAATCCTGGTGAACAGCAGCCATACTATGTGTATCTATGGTACTCAGGAGGGTCAGCTATTCCATGCATTGCACTTTTTGACGGAAGGTTTACGTAATAATGAGTCTTGTGTTCTGATTACTAATTATTTGAACGAAGAGAAAATAGAACAAATATTTCGTGGTGTTTGGAATGCATCTTATCACGAAAGTCCATTTACAACTGATGATCTGATGATTATATCTACATCAGAGTGGTTCTTTGGTAACAAACAGGCAAAGAAAATAGACGCAAACGATTTACTTAAAACATTTCTAAAACTAAGTAATAAAGCAGTGCGGAATGGTAATACTCGACTTAGGGCTTTTGCGGACATGAGTTTTTTTTTTCA
>JBIOZE010000096.1:0-7039 GCA_044870745.1 Nitrososphaeraceae archaeon
GTGAAATAACGAACAAGCAAGGCGTGGACATTGTTTTTGAGCATATTGGCAAAACTACTTTTCCGCAGGAACTGAGCCTATTAAAGATGGGTGGCACCCTTGTATCTACAGGCGCTACTACCGGATATGATTCGGCAATTGACTTGAGGTATCTGTTTTTCAAAGGAACCAATCTAGTGGGTGCAACGCAGGGAACCAAAGCTGGATTACAAGAGGTAATACGTTGGGTAAGCAAAGGAAAGATAAAACCTGTAATTGATACCATCCTTCCGTTCACTAACATGGTTGAAGGCCATGTGAAGATGGCAGACTCGAAGCTGTTTGGAAAAATATTAACTACTCCACAGAAACTCTAATAGGTTATTCAAAAATGATGAATTTCAAATTTGGAACTGCAATAAATTGTATTGATGGAAGAACCCAGGAACCTGTAATAGATTTCATGAAGCAAAAGTATGACATCGATGGAGTTGATATGGTAACTTGTCCAGGCGTAGATGGAATTATTTCGAATAGGGAAAATTCAGACCAGATCGCGTCTATACGTAAGGCAGTTTCCATATCAATAGAGAAACACGGTTCGCGCATAATAGCAGTTGTAGGACATTTCGACTGCGCAGGGAACCCTGGAGATAAAGAGCATCATTATAAACACATACGAAGGGCATTGGATGAAGTTTCCTCATGGAATTTCCAAGCCCAAATTGCTGGATTTTATGTCAATGACAAACGACAGATTGAGGAAGTAACATAACAAAATTCGCACTGGATGTGCTATTGCTTACTCAACATTGCAAATATCAATGTGTTTCCAAAAATTTTATTCTACCCCTTAATTTTGTCAGAATTAATTAATTGATATCGATTTATAGAGCCGTAGTACCATCTTCTGCGAAGACTTGTGTGGATATATTCATTGACCGATGTATCATCAACATAAATGAGAGAATTGCTGCTACTATAATCCAACCCGATAGACTTAAGGGAATAGTAAGATACTGATATGATATTTCTTCTGAATTAACAGCGGCCTGAATAAGAATATCTCCTACTCCTCTAAGGCCTAAGGATATAATAATAAGCCAGATTGGGAGTTTACTAAAGTGTGAAAACCGCACTGTTCGGCCAAGGATTGGAGCTAACATCAATGGTAAATACAAGGCTATGGTCAAGCCAATGAACCCTATAGCAATAACATGAATCCACATGTCGTATAGGACAAATACACCAGTATAGTACGCTGAAAGGATTGATAGTATAATACCAATTAAGAGGAACACAAATGATAGCCTAGCAATAACAAGAGTGTATTTATATCTGGCCTTTTTTTCGCCCTTACTGAGTTGCATAATTTTGCTCGTATCAAAACCTACAAAAATATTTAGAGCAAAAACAAAGCAAAGCGCTCCAACCAAAAATGAAAAATGGAATAGGATGCGGATGAGTGTATTATCATAATCCAACGAGCTAGCAATACCAAAGCCCACCGACAGACTCAATAATATTGCCGATACAACTGACCACCTTTTTCTAGGCCAAATGAATCCTATGAATGAAGGTAGTGTCTTGTACTCTACACCGAAAATCATCATGATAGGAAACATTAGCCATAGCAAAATATTCTGTGATGTTAGGTCATAGTTCAATGATTGTAAAACAGTCAACGCGGTAAACAAAATTATGGATAGCCCTATGAAATAATCTGCCATCTTAAGCAGCTTTGGCCGTATTCTCAAAACTATAATTATCATAATACAAAAGATTCCTACACCTAAAACCCTGAAAACATTTGCAAAAAAAGTTCCAATGGTATGAATCTCTTCCGACATGCTGGTTGATGACACTACCATAGATAAAATAAGCGATACAAGAATAAGGACAAATGACGCATATGCCAGCTTCACTGAAGGTACTGAAATATTTCTAAACCGAGGAACTATTAGGTAGCCGATTCCCATTATGATAAGGGTAATAAAACCATCAAATTGTACTAGTCTATGTAAGTTTATTATTTTAACTAGTTCTGTTGACAATATCAGTCCATATATGGTCATCATCCAGATTGAACCTATCACAGAGCCTATGATTAACATGATAAGGGCCGTGATTACAAATGGCTTGCTTGGATTGAAAACGTGATTAGAAGTCAAGTATGGATAGCAAACTGTAAATTCCGAGTATTATATATTTAGAGCGTACTCCCCAAGTTGGTGGCGACATGAGTGGAGCAACTACGGAATTTAAATGGAATAACACAATACCATGATTTTTAAATTAAAATGGAGTTATAATATGGCTCATTCTGTCAATGAGAGGCTTCAGATGCAGCGGTTGGCATGATACGTATTGAACTCTGATAAAGGAACAAGTTAAGGGACTTAATGACAGACTCTTCGATAATAGTAAAAATGAAGAGTCTGACTAAGCCCCATATATGATAAAGAGTCTCTTTGGAGGCCTGTAACGTTTTTGAAAGAAAAACTAATTTGTCATGTCTACCTTATTTAAAGTATCCATATGTGCTTGTACTATCCTTTCTAACGCATCGGTGCTAGTCTCATGCAGGTCTTCAGTTACGGCAATGGTATGGTTTTCGATATAGTCTATTAATGCAGCTTTATAACTAGCTAATCTAGCTTCTAAAGTATTCTCTTGATTCAGTTGGCTTTCTAATTCTTCCAGAGAAGAAGCTGATTGTCCGTAGACAACACCTACAAGGATTGGTTTTTGACCTGACAGACTAAAATTCAGTACAGGAACTGTGGACACAACAATAGCGATGATTCCGACTAAAAGCCAGTTGATATTATTCATGTTCGATTATGTCAGTTATACAAACTAGTTTTTAACACCATTGACACTTAGTTGCTATAAAAAGTAGTGGAAAAATCGGAAGGTGAATTGTGCTTCTGCTCTAGAGACTGATTCTTAACAATGACCAATACCTGTCAAATCATCGTAGTGGTGGCAATATCAATCCAAGACGCAGACTATGACTAAATGAGTCATATCCAGATATACCAGTTGCTTTTCCAATTTTGCGACTTTGCTTAATACATTATAAAAACTAAAGGTTGCCTATTAACTTGGTACCTTCTTCATAAGTAAATGCCTTAAGAGTTACAGTACGAGCATTGCCCTCGCTTTCAATTGACAAAAGCGTAGACATTATTGATTCATCATTAGGAGCTTCTACAATTGATACTCCATCGTACTTTCCGAACGTGTAAAGTGTGCGATGCAGCTTACCACCCGCACTTTCCAAGAGTTTTTTGAATGCGTCTGCACGTTTTGGTGACTCCTTAACACTCTTTATTCCTTGTTCCGTAAAATTCCAGAGGATAACATAGAAGGACATTGGCGTTAAACTATCAATATTTACATAAATATGTTTTGAAAGCTAGGCAAGCTTACTATCCATGTCCTTAATTCTGTTCTCTTGTTATCTGGAATTCGGCCAGCATTCGTATCACAATTCTCAGAAACGATATCGGACCAGATGAATAGACTTTTTTATCTGATAAACAATTACTGACTGTTTGAAAATTAGTGAAGACATAGTGACGCAATACATTATGTCTAACGAGTACGTTAAACCAAAAATAGAAGTTGGTAATTATTATCTAAAATGGAATGAAAAATCTTTTGGGATATCTCAAAAAGAAAAATCTGAATTAACTGCCTTTTTAAGACTTGCTGCACCATATTTTGATAAGATTTATCAATTGTTAAATAGCTTGGAAAGACCAAGAAATCAAGAAAAATATCAGCTAGCGAAGGAATTATTTCCTGATATGCATGTTTCGCATTATAGTAAAGGAAGTTTATTAAAATATGATTTATACATGACAACAGACGGTTCTACATTCATTGATAGGACAGAAAAGATTGAAATCGTTAAAGAACATAGTCAATTCCCAAACGAGTATTGCATCACCGCTTAACAGTGCTGATTCTGAACTCTTTCTGAAGTGGCGACTTGGTGAATTGTTGTTTAATAGACACGGCAATGCTTGAGTCCGTCAAAAATCAGTTGGTCATGAGTGCAAAGTCTCCCACTATGGCGGACGATCTACTGAGAATATCAAGATATTGTGATTTCTGTATAATCCTGCATAATCCCACACTATAGGATACTATAGGTATGGTAGTATGTCATGCTATATGGATATCATAAATAGCAAGACTGGATATCTGCTGAAGCTAGACGTAAATGCAACGCAGACTTGAGAAGTAGGAAAGTTTGCCTTGGTAATGATTTGTTAGTCCATAGGCCACATAGGCCAAATATTAGGTTAAATATTTTAAGGTAATTTAAAGGGGTTACTAGCAAAATGATAGAATTTTGCCCTAGTTTGTAGGGAGATTAGCGCCACAACATCGACATTGCATACATAGAACAGTATTGTATGGACAATGGCACTCGTAACATTTCATGTCATTTTAATTCTATTTTGGACATATGAATATAGTTGGAAACTTTGGTAGTAATTGACCTATTAGTTCTCTTTCTTCTCTTTTTCCATATATTCTGAGGCTTGGTCTTGCCCAATTAGGTATTTCAGGTGATGCCAAAAATCATGTCAAAATTGATTCACAAACGGCCAGCCCATTGGATTCATAGTTAAAGTAACACATAGAGTTAGGCAACAACAGGTAAATTAAAGTCAATTCTTATTCGCTACTCAATTCAATGATTTCAACGGTAACGTACGACTCCAAGACCATGCGAGAAGGGTGCTGCTCTTCTAGAAAGTATTATTATAACCGGTACTATACATATGAAAATATCCTTGGCCAACGAGTTGTTATTGAGTAAATTCATCGATATATTACTGAGGTCTAGATTCCCTCAGCAGGATTTGTTAAATCCTAACGACTTTTTATTGTACTTAAAGAAAAGGGGTTTCCATACTTCAATGGAAGAACTCGAGTATTATGATAAGCAAGCATTGGTGAGACCAGTATTGAGGCTTAGAAGACCTAAGGAACAAGGTCGCTACATTTATCCTGAACAAGATATTTTTAGTCTACAAGAATATCATGAAAACGGACTAATTGAATTCCCAGTACATGATGATTTTTCCCCTTGGTCCCAATACCATAGAGAGAATGAAGACATAGTCCCTCTTTTTCACCCCTACCAAATTTTTCAAATCGATAACATTGGACAATCTCTAGCAGTGTCCATAGATGGACGCGATTTTGAGCAAGATAACAATCCTCAAGAATTTCATGACAATATTAAGGAGTTAGTTCTAAAAAGAATTGTCCAGAAAAAGAAAATAATTGATGAAACCGTGATACCACAAATAGGACTTTGCATACTGCTCGATGAGCCATACCTTCCTGATTTAGGTAACTTTCGTTCCAAAATTGGAGAAAGTTCATCCTATGAAAAGTGGGCGACGTGGAGAACCGGCAAATTTCAGCCTACAAGAATATTAGACCAAACTAACTTTAGTAACCAAAAGGTAATACAATTGTACAAGACATTTATCGCATTTGCCGTTGGCAAGGACCCATTATGGAAATGGTATATACTAATTCAAATTATGAGACCCTCACGGAGAAAAGAACTAAAAGGTGAAGCATTGTTAGCACAAGAATACTACGACTTGGCGTATATGCTTGGCAAATTTATTTTTGATTTGAGTGGAACTAAAATGCTTGAACCTGATGATTTATGGGATGGAAGAAGCGGAACTTGGAAACCACGCATCTATGGCGAACCATTTGATTACAAAACTAAAAAAACCCAAAATAATATTCTCGACAAGTTTCTTATAGAGAGACGTTCTTAGGCAGAAGAAAGGTTTATTGAATTAATCGCTCCAATCCTACTCCCCCGTGTCAAAAATGGGGTGCGCTGTACTGGCCATAACTTGGCCGCAATTATTATTTTATTTCGTCATGTTCCCTGGAGGCACAACAACGAGATTAAAGTCGGATTTCTCGACAAAATCGCCGAGATTTTGTCCTTGTACTCCATCAATACTTACTAGGACATCAGTCGGGCCTGGTTTATCGAACTTCACTGTTTGTATCCCTGTGCCGTCAAGGGCTTTCTGATCATGGAGATCTTCTATTACTGTGTTATTCTGACCGGTCACCTTGAAGCTATAGCTGACTCCTGGAACCACAGTCTGTGAGCTGTCCATAAACAGTACTCCAAATTGTGTCTCATTCCCGGATTTTATTAGTTGTGGCTGCCATAACAGCTCTATGTAATATGTTCCTCGACCTGTTTGCAAAGTGATTGGTGGCTTTGGGATTTCAAGTTGACTTTTTGGTACAGAAGGTTGGCCTTGGCCGGTTGATAGAAGCTCAAATTGGTAAAAAATTGGAGGATTCCCAGTAGTCACGTCGGCAAAGGTCTGTGCCCTAATTGGATATGGCATATCTTTGTTTATCCAAATTTTATTATCAACTCCCTTGTGCCATGATACTACAGTGGTATCAAAAGTTCCTGCAGGTACGGTAATTTTCTCTTGTGCACCTGGACTGATAGGAGAACCTCCTATGGATGCTATCTTTCCCCAATACGGGGCACTAAGAGACTGGCCTGGTTTCGGAACAAAAGAGGCAAGCCATTGGAGTGAAGTTTCATAGGCCCCTCGATAAGGTGACATGGAGGGTGGAATTTGTGAACTGCCTAGTGCCGACAAATCCAAATCGCTGAGATGAAATGTTCCGTTTATTTTTGCACCCTGGTCATTGACATAAACAGGAGCTACCCAGTAGTGGCCTGTATCATTATGCTCTTTAAAGTATATAGTCATTGCAAATGGCTGACCCTGATTTGTATCGTGACTTTGTATTTTGTATGTATAGTATGTGTTAGGTTTGACTCCTTGGCCTACGTACCAATTGCTATCGGCAGCTGCCACTAACCAACCTAGCCCCAAATTCGAAATTACAAGTCCACTGATAATTATGATTAGACCTAATTCAACTGTCTTACCAAAATATGGTAAGTTAATCCTCTTCATTCATATCATATATTGTGATACTAAATTAAATATCTTAATTAACTATG
>JBIOZE010000097.1:0-14852 GCA_044870745.1 Nitrososphaeraceae archaeon
CAATAAAACCAAATATAAAAATCTTAATGTATCCACATAAACGTTAATGATACAATCCGCCGAGTTACTTCCTTTTATTATACAAATATGCACTCGCATAATTGTGTCGAATGGGCCTGATTGACTAAGTTCCTTTCCTCTGGTAAAGCCTTGTTATATATCGAAAAATTCCCGTCTAAGGCTACTTTTACAATCTGAAATGATTCTGAATATATTACCTCGGATCCAAGACGACTTTGTAATGCTCGGTACTGTGCAAGTCCTCGAATAGCTCTTGATTCAAGGAAGATTTTGTGACTTTGTGATTGAAACATGCTAAGCAATTCAAGTTTAGCATCCATAGAATCTGAAATGTCATAATAAAGATGAGGTTCAAAGCCCTTGGTAAGTGGCATTTCATAAGACAACATGGTCGACACATTTCGGCCTGCTTCTATAGTAGCTTCGGCCACTGCTCTATGATCATGATGGGTGTCAGTCATAGGATGTGTAATGACTAGATCAGGCCTGCACACATTGATGCAGGATTCTATATGATTTATCAGATCACTTGAAAGAGCAAGATTGGTATCAGGAAACCTATCAATGTAAAGTGCTTTAGCACCGATGAATCTAGCAGTTCTTTTTAGCTCTTCTGTTCTTTTTTCTGGAATTCCTGCTTTTTCTCCTCGCGTTAAATTATATAAATAGACTGAATGGCCGTTCCTAACTGCCTTAATCAAAAGTCCTCCGCACCCAATCTCAATATCGTCCGGATGCGCACCTATCGCCAAGATATTCATGCAGTAGAATTGAATCCAAGATTACTAATAGTTTCTAGGGAACTATACCAATCGATTTTGGGAAATATAGTCAATCCCGTTCGCATTCATTGTATAAGGCAACAAAGACTTTATTTCACCTACATGAAGGTATTCTTCCCAATATATGCCATAACTACTGAACTGTACTACGAAGGGTCAATTTAAACCAGAAGTACCAGTAATCTTCTTTCAATTCAGTTACCTTGAAATTGATTCATTAACTTACAACAGTGCACTTAGAAATAGGTCGTCTCTCCTTTGAATATCTAATTGTAACTCATCTTGATTAACAATTTACAATAATATTACGACATCGGCTATTTGTGATGCAGCTTGAATCCATCTTTGCTAGCTCAAGCGATATGGGGAATTCCTTCGAGCAAAAGTATCGTGGAATTCCAATCTACATGCAAGATTAGTAGCTATACTTCAACAATTGAACTGTTAGATTTTCTAATCAATAATGGAATAGGAACCTTTTCAAATTCAAGAGTTATGTTTTCAGCTGTTGACAAACTTAAGGTGACGTTATTAGCTTTGCAACATGGTTGCGAACTTGGCCTTATATCTTCAAAGCTGGATTGGAGAGATTTTGAACTATTTACAACAGCAATCCTTGAACGAACAAAATATACCTGCCAGACAAATATCCAGACGACAAAACCGAGGTGTCAGATAGATGTTGTAGCAATTTCTCGTGAAGCAGCATTGATTATTGACTGTAAACATTGGAAGGCTATGTCTGTAAAGAGTATGATCGCTTGCGCAAATCAGCAATGCAATAGGGCAGAGGTTTACATGCAAAAACAGAAAAAATTGAATGTTGGAATCCCTTTAATAGTAACATTACATGACGCTTATCATACCCTAGTTAATAAAGTGCCTTTCGTATCAATCTGTAAATTTGCTTCTTTCCTGGATAATTTTTCATTCTATGAAGATCAACTCTATCGAGTCTCGCGAATTTGATAAAACCCGATTGACTTTAGTTCATTCTAAAGACCTTTAATAACATGATCTAGAATAAATTGTTGGAAAGCCTAAGAGAGGGACGCCATTAAGGATGCATTGCAAAAGGAATAAGGAGCTGAAATAATTCAAAGTAATGTTAATATCTTATTAGCAAAATCCAATTGGCTATGAACGAAAAAACTGTAAATATCCAGCCCTTGTCGAATCCAACGAATTATATGCCAAAGGCAATGTTTTTTACCAAAGGAAAGGGAATTCATAAAGATCATCTTACGAGCTTCGAGTTAGCTTTGCGGGACAGCAAAATATCTGATCTGAACATAGTTTCAGTGTCGAGCATTAAACCTCCCAAATGCAAAATTGTAAATATTCAAGAAGGTCGAAACTATTTATTGTCAGGCCAGATTTCGTTCGCAGTTATGGCTAGAGCTTCAACGAATGAACCAAACAGGCTTATAGCAGCCTCCATTGGCCTTGCTAATCCAGCAGACGATGGTCAATACGGATATCTGTCAGAGCATCATTCAACAGGTGAGACGGCTCAAAAGGCTGGTGACTATGCAGAAGACATGGCTATGGAGATGTTAGCTACCACCATGGGCTTACCAAACGATCCTTCATTGGCATGGGACGAACGTGAAGAGCAATGGAGATTATCAGGAAAAATATACAAGACGCAGAACTTCACCCAATCGGCAGAAGGTCACAAGGATGGCTTGTGGACTACTGTGATCAGTGCTGCAGTATTACTATTATAAGTACTCCTTATAATCAATATTTATCAATATTGCACTTCGTATGTAGTCCTTCGGCGTAAGATTATTGTGCTAGTATAACAACGCGGCTTACAAATTTCCCGATGCTTTAAAATATGGAATTGTCCAGATCACGTCACACATCGTGAACACCGATAGCCGAAACTGCCGGTCTTCAAAAGTAATTTTTCAAATTATGTCCATTGCAATACTTGTTCAGTATGTTATTTGGAGGCCATAAAGAGAGTCTTCTTTATGGCATTCGAAGCGATCCTTCCTCAAAATAAGCGACAAATATTATTCTTCTCCAAAACTCATTAAAACGCATACTTTTTTCCGGGAGACTTTATGAGATTTGAAAAGTTTCTCAATAGAAATGACCATATCTGGGCTTGCTAAAATTTCTGATTCTATTCTAAGGAAGAAAATCTTAATTTCGCTTTCGGTGGCCTTTCTAGCATCAATTTTGATTTCAGTACAAGCGGTGTCTGCTGCGAGGTCGTTCCAGCTAAGTGTCAATCTATGGGATGGTAAGAGTGATAGTGGCAAGGTCAAAGTCTACGTATATTCTCACGATACAGGAAAAAAGAAGTCCAAGAATGTCGATGTTGGAAGGCTAGTCGACAGATCTGGGGATTCTAATGTGGAAAATACTGTTTTCCGCTTTACCGATAAGGAACTTCCTTTAGATGGCGAATTTTCTGGATGTGTTTATTCTAAAAAATTTGATAGGACACAATGTGAAAATGCCGAAAGACATCATGATTCCAGATTAGCTGTTATGTGGGTGCAAGTTCCAGGGTGATGGCAGTAATTATTACATTATTGCTCACCTAATCAATGCCCCCTACATATGACTTCCGTTAACTTACTTACTTTTGGGTTTCGCTGATGTTTGGATCAGGCCTACCGGCACATGTTCGTACTTTGATGTGAATAATAATTATCAACTGATTGTTGCCGTCTGATGAAAAGTCTTCAATAAGGTAACGCATGAAACAAAAATTCGGTTATCAAATAATAAATTGCATTGGGTCATGTTGAAACCTAAAATCATGTCAAATTTTGTGACATGCGGTCAAAGATAAAATCCTCGTTCTCCAACTTTTGTAAAAAGGGTCGAAGCTCGTTAAATTCAAGTAGATAATCGGAATTGAGCTTTGTGTTTATTCTTTGGTCTGAACGAATGCCAATCGATAAATCCGCTTTTTTAAATGCAGGGTTATCAGTTTCGGAATCTCCAAGGTACAATAATTTCCCTTGTTTGTCATTTAACAGTCTGATTACAGTGTCCATCGCCTTGCCTTTGTCGCTTTCACCTGCGTATAAATCCAGGAAAGGATGATCGAAATACGTTTGCAAAAAAATATTTTTTGAAGCTGAAGAATTTATCAGTCGTTTAATCATCTTCCTTAGCTCAGGTTCGATATTGGCCTTATATTGTTCCCACTTTCCAAAATGTCTGTAATCGACTGTAAAACCAGCCAGCCTGTGATCTAAATAAGTAAATTTAGACCCTATTTTTATGCCTTGGAACTCCTTCCTAACCTCTTCGGCAATTTGACCAAGAGTTTTTGAATTTCTAGTGATGCTTACCGCATCTATTAGTTGATATTCAGTTATTATATTGCTAGTCTTATTTGAAAGCCACTCATCGCTGGTGGCCGGAGAAAGCCGCGTGCATTCCATGCCCATTAGTGAGGAAATAATTCTGGCAAACTGAGTTCTATCTCGCAGAAAAATGAGGTCTTTGCTGGATACGATACATATGGGTATTTTCGTTGATATACTCCACAGGGCACTTAGCAAATCCGGTGGAATCGTATTATTTCCTGAGACTATGGATGCAGTTGGACAAAGGGTACCATCATAATCTGACACAATTGCTGAAATTTTGACTGGCAATAATCAGGATATGCTGAATGCGCTAGTAAAATCTAGCGCTTCTAAAAAAGGTATTTGGTTCGCGACCAGAACTAAGAACTGAGAATTATTACGTTAGAAAGAACATAACTCAGCGAATTGATCTTAACAAATGCATTACGGTATTACGTATACATTGTTATGACGTTGCTGGAGATACGCAAATTTCTTTGAATCCAGGTCTATGATTTCAGATTGAAGGTACCCGCATACAATCTTTAAGGGATCTGGCATAGTTTGAAAATCGGATTCGCATTCCATCACACGCTTGATGAGACCGTTTTGAAACATTACTCCCAGGTCTGCAAAAATCCGGAATCCCCTTCTCTGTTTTTCAAATACTGACTCGGACAAATGCTTGATCAGCGGTATCAAGATCTCGCCGCTAACTGATTTGCTTGCGACTTTCAATTTCGAGATATTTACAATTGAGAAATCTTTATTCTCAACCCAATACCGCGAACAGTCTTTTCCCCACAAGTTACTCATAATTAGATAGGCCATATTGAGGCTAAACAAGTCAGTGACTAGTAATACCGCTTCATTATTATCGAGACCTTCCTTCAAATAATGCAAAGCGTGAGTAAACATATCTTGCTTATTTGCATAAATGGCTAATATGTGAAGGCCGCTCAAACTTGCTAATCTTTCTTATTAGAATTTAAAATCTTTTAAAGCCATTGAACAATATCTTAGTGTCAGTTCAATGGTACACGTAATTTTTTCTGACGGGTTGCCGATACGAAATTGTATAAAGGCAAACATGATGCAATTCTAATTCGATTCTTACCGACGACGGTTGTGAATGATTAATACTGTGAAAGTAATTAAACAATTGTAATTCGATTCTTACCGACGACGGTTGTGAATAAGATTTCAAAAAATATGAAAGTGTGAATTTTAGAAAACCAAGTAATACAATGTTCTCGATACTTTTTTGCCATATGAAAATACTCTTGGTCATGGCCAAAAACCATGATACCTTAGACTATGCACGTCGGCTGACTGAAGAAGGTCATGTGGTCGAGTATTGGGACATAGCTCAGGACTTTTTGGGAATCAGTCGAAAAGACACACAAACGAGAGCGTTGACCCCTTTTGATGTAGTAATTATTGATCAAGACTTGCCCGACATGGACGGTCTGGAATTGAGCAAGAAAATACGCAATCTATACCCTGACCAGAGAATAATAATTATTTCTGGAAGTATTCAGAATACTACATATAGAATTATAAGGGAATTTCAAATGCCTACTCAAGTCTTACAGAAGCCAATATCTAGCGATCAGATGCTACAAAGTCTGTATGACGGCGGAATGTACGATGAACTGAAAAAATTTAAGTCCGAAGTTAGTCGAATAAGAAAGTCAGCTGAAATTCGCAAATCTTAATCTTCACATCCACCGAGTGCATTCTTGAATCATTACTGGAATCAATGCGAAAAGCGCAATTCAAAATCTTTCATCCAGATGAATTTCGCGCGCAATTAGTACAAAAAAGCAATTACATATCAAATTACATTCATTCTTTTGAATTCAATGGCGCTTGAAGAGTTAGGGTAATTACGTGGAACGGAATCATTTCCCACCTAACGTCGGTATAAGGTTAATGCCCGTCTTTAGGTCTCCAAATCTGCAATGGTATAGAGGTTTATGCGGGTATTTGTCGTAAAAGTCGAAAAATACATTGCGATCCCCGATCCATATTGTTTTAAAAGGGACTAGCATATTTGCAATTTTTTGTCTTACTCTCCGTGATAGGCCAAATATATTCTTGGGCTGTTTGGGCCGACAATTTCGGAATCTTACAAAAGAACCAGGTAAACGCTTAAAAGTGGTGGTGTGCCATCACTCCTCATCAAGAAGAATACAGATAATCAACTTTTCATGTGTTCGTTTTTGACCTATTTTCGTCATCTAAACGCGATTAATGCTCCAAACCCACGCGACATTGATTTATTTGCCAGTCTTTTAAGATTAGGCAATTGACTAACGTCAAGTGTTAAGATCTTGAACCTTAGCAGGACCTACCAGATCGCAGTTCAACTCCTCGAGATGGTGATGAATTGACAAACTCCAAAGAGCACCATTTTTTACATTCGGTTATGTGCCCTTCATTTCTTCCGACCCCTGTTTATTCAAGGTCGTTGGCCCGTGTAAACATGCGCGACTCGGAGGCACTTGCGACTCTTTTTCTCTTAATTCATCAAGACTTTCTATGCCCCCGTCCGTATATCTTCGAACCAAGTAACACGGTCTTTAAATTGACAATGAATGCTCGAGTGTAATGCCCTTTTAAAGCAATGCTCATCTGCAAGGTTGATTTTTATCAATTTTGACGCCGGTGTGAGCACTAATTTATGGTGCTGTAATCGATCGCGTATTAGAGCTTGTATTCATGCGGCAATTGATCACGGATTTACACCCTATTTAATCACGGTTTGATCATGAATTTAGGCTCGCTTGACTGGCATATGCAAGAACTGCACCTATGACGATTTTGAAAGATCATAGAAGAATTCGTCCACTCTCTTTGGAATTTGGGATTGAAGATTTAGTTATCTGCTTGGCTCTAGACTTTCGAAGTAGTAAACGAGTCATAAAATTGTGTTTGTGCACTTTTCCATTAGAAGTTTAGTTAGGGAGCCAGGTCGATGCGGGCAAAATACATTATGTATTTATTAAATTTTGTTCTGTCGGCAGTAGTTAGTCAACCCCTGACAGCTCCCAAAGTAAGACCTCTAATCATCCTCTTTTGGAATATCAACATCAAAACTACTACCGGGATAATAGCTATATTTATCCCAGCCGTAAGATAGCCCCAATCAATCCTGTATAACGAGATGAATTGATATAGCGCTACTTGGAATAGCATAGAATCAGGCTTATTGGACAGAACTACAGGTAAAACGAATTCATTCCATGAAAACCTAAATGAAAGTATTGCAGCTATGAGTAAAGCAGGAATAGACAAAGGCACAGTTACTCGCCAAAGCGCTCCCAATCTTGAACAGCCGTCTATTAATGCAGCCTCTTCTAGTTCTTTTGGGAGGGCCTCAAAATAATTCTTTAGCAGAAATATATTGAGTGGGATGATAAGGATTTGAAATGTGAGTACAAGGGCAATTAGTGAATTTAAAAGACCTACGTTTGCCAACATAATATACAGGGGTATAATGTTTATGACCACAGGTATCATGAATAAACCCAATATTACACTCATTATCAGATTTTTTCCTTTGAAATCATACCTTGCAAATGCGTAACCGCCAAGCGCACTAACAGCCACACTCAATGCAGTACTACCTAAACTAACAACCAGGCTATTGGTTAAGCTTAGAACAAGCTTTGGATCCATGAGCACGAAAATGTAATTTTCAAGAGTTGGATTGGCTGACAAAAATTTTGGAGGAAAACTAATTGCTTCTTGATTGGAT
The DNA here is from genome assembly GCA_044870745.1 of Nitrososphaeraceae archaeon. Taxonomy (GTDB): domain Archaea; phylum Thermoproteota; class Nitrososphaeria; order Nitrososphaerales; family Nitrososphaeraceae; genus TA-21. Next base: position 7,890 of record JBIOZE010000097.1, read on the forward strand.
TTGAAAGAAGTAGAAATAACCCAAATCAGAGGTGCCAAAGTAATGAACAGATAGACGGCAAGAATAAAATATATCAAACTCCTTTCAATCACGATTTTCATGTGAATCTTCCGTGAGTATTTTTCAATTGGCGAATTATTAATAGCATATGTGTGACCTACTTGGAAAAGATATGGTAAATCTAGACCTGCTTAACTTCAACCGCAGATTTATTCCCCTTGAAAAGTTTAATGTACGAATAAGCCAGCACCAGATTGACAAGTATTAAGAAAATACCGACTGCAGAGCCTTTCGACAACAATCCAAATTCAAAGGCCTCCCTGTACATAAATAAAGAGCCCGTGGTACTTGCAAAGAGTGGTCCACCGTTTGTCATGACTAATATTAAGTCAAAAAAATTAACTGACCACATTGTTATTAAAATGATATTGATGACGATGAATGGTTTTAGCAGAGGAAGAGTTATGTAAAAAAAACTTCTAATTTTTGACGCTCCATCAATTGTAGCTGCTTCATAAACAATTGGATTGATTGATAAAAGTCCAGCGCTCAGAAATAAGATCGTAAAGGGCGTCCCATGCCACATGTTAGCAATAACAATGGTCCATACTACAACCCCTGGATCTGATAGCCATGCTACAGGCTCCAACCCCATTTGCTCAAGACCATAATTCAAAATGCCAAAATCATCGTTAAAAATGAACTTGAAAGAAAAACCGGTTATGACCGCAGACACCGTCCACGGTATTATGAGCAAGGCTAGTAAGGCGTTCGAGCCCCTTACTTGCTGGTTCAACAATACGGCAATGACAAGGCCCACGAGGAACTGCAGTGCAACTGACCCCCCCACAAACAATACACTAACCTTAAGTGAAGAGTAAAAATCAGGATCCGACAAGAGATCTGCGAAATTCCTTAATCCAACAAATTCCCAGTTTTTCAAAATATTTGAAAAAGTAACGTCATGCATTGAAAGATACACGTTCCAAATAAGGGGAAACAAAAGAAAGACGGTAAGTATCAAAAGAGAAGGCGCTAAGAGGAGATATGGTTGAACTCGCTGAATTCTCCTCTCAAGCTTGAGCATCGTCAAGAAATTTAGTTAACAAGAAATATTTAGGTTTTATTTGGTACTTTCATGACCAACCCAATACGTTTGCAGATTCTTTCGCAGCATCATCTAGCGCTTGTTTAGGTTCTTTCAATCCAAGGTAAACTTCATCAATGGCTTGCCTAATATTATCCGCTAATTGAGGGTACTCAGGTATGCTTGGGCGGCTGTGGCCGATACCAATCATAGATATCATATCTTTATAATATGGTATTGTATCATTTAACTGTTTTGAATACACACCTTCGCCTATCGGCTTTTGCGTAGGAAGATACCCATACTTTTCTAACATTGGTGCCAGTACATCAGGTTGTACCATTATCGTGAGCAATTCCCATGCGAGTTCCTTGTTCGATGAAGTTTCAGGAATACTTAGTATCCACCCTCCCATCATAGTTGCACTTGCATCACCCTCCTTAGGAACCGGAAATGCAGGAATGAATCCGATCCTCTGGTCAAGATTATTCCATTCACTGTTGTTGAAGTGCCCCAGTAACCACGATCCTTCCAACATTACCGCAAACTTTTTGTCTGCAAATTCTTGTCCCCAAAAGTGATCTCGCTGTGGCTTTATTCCTGCTTTAACTTGGTCCCTCAAAAATTCAAGTGCTTTGACGCCCTCCGTGCTGTTGTAAGTTGGGAACCAATAAGTCCCCTTTTGTGGATGATTATTTCTTTGTTCAACGATTTCGCCGCCTAGCATCCAAAGATAAGGATACCACATATCTGGAGAATGGCTAGCTCCGACTAGATGCATGGCTTGGGTTCCATTAGTTTTAACAGAGTCCTCCATCTTCTGCGCCGCAGAAATATATCCATTCCACGTCTTCAAAGAATTTGGATCCACTCCATTCTGATTTAATATATCTTTCCAATACCACATTGCTCTAACATCTGTCCAAGCCCAAATTCCGTATACTTTATCGTTATAAATTCCCCCATTCCAATTGGTCTCATACCATTCAGATGATCGATTCCATGTCTGTGCTAAATTTGACAAATCTGAGAGAAATCCACCTTCAGCGAACTCGCCAAGCCAAATCTGATCTACTGAGATAAGGTCGATCGGGGTCTTTGCTGCCATCGACGTTAGGATTTGCTTTCTAGTATCAGCATAAGGCAGTACTCTAGAATCTATGTTTATAGTCATATCCGGGTGCCTTTCTCTCAATACTTTCAGAGCATCAGCGAATAATGCATCCCATCTATCCTTGGGTTCTGCGACTATCGCAGTAAGCGTAATTTCCTTACCCTGTTGGGCTTGTGCTGTCATAAACGGTGCTAAACTCGGACCGGATAGGAGCATAGAAAAGACTGCCCCCCAAATTAAAATTCGCTTATAATTATCACGCATAAGATGGGAAGAACTTTTGACGATAGCGGGGAAATAGTTTTCACCTGAACGAGATTTCGTCATCGCCTATCTAGAGAATTTTATACTTTTAAGTTTTTAGAGTTCAATGACGAATTAGAATTTCTAATAACTTCTGCAAACTTATGTCACACTGCAAAATATTTGGCACATCCTATCAATCTTGAATGTTAGAGGACCTCCTTGCCAGTACGAACAAGATTGTTACATTTTGAATGGAATGTCTAAATGATAAATGAGAGCCACACAATACGAAGCATCTGGAGAGGAGAGGAGAGAAGAGAATGGATCATGGTTAGGAGAAGATCTCGTCTTTACTAATAGCATTAATTAGAAGAACCTGTAATATTAGAGGAGATACGTTGACTAGGGCTACAAGAATAGATCTCTCTGATCCCTCGGTAAGTAGACGAGTCGGGCCGATCATCAAAAAAAGACAACAGGGGAGATGTCATTACTGTAACGTAGAATTTGGAGTGAATGATGTATTGATAAGCTGCGGAAATCCCAGAAGCTACTATCATAGGCTATGTGCCAAGAAAATACATATTATATGAGTACGAAAAATAGAACCGAAAAGTACCAGAAACTATCGACTTAATCTATCATTTTGTCATTCCATATGAAGTTATCAATGAGAAAACAATTGAAGAGAGAAGTCTAAAGTATAAGAGAACAGCAAATCCAATCAAGGCATTCATTGGTGAATGCGTATATGAATCACTAGAAATAGTTACCACAAAACAGGACTTGTATAAAGCATATCAGGATTATTGCACACAGTATAAAATTCAGTATCTAAGCATGGTTAAATTTGGCAGAGATATTAAGAAATTAAACTATCCTGAAGATACAGACTTCTAATTAAGGACATATCAAAGAAGATAAATGGTGAAGCTGTAAGGGTATGGGCTGGGATTAGTCTAATACCCACTGAGGAGAAAGAGAATAAGCCACCAACTATAGCTCCATTTTTAGGGGATTATAGGTAAGTTACAGGTTTACTTTCCTAATTTTTTACCCAGTCTGTTTGGATAGTAACGTTCTAAAAATCAAAAAAAACAAACCTGTAACTTTTGGTCTTTATTCGTCATTTTTGTGCTCAGTTACCGAGTTACTGATATTGACCATTTTCAACTTAACTTCTATAGCTATGTATTTTTATTATTCAATTATTGAAGCTAAGTACCAAAATTGGTAATTCGGTAACCTCGGTAACTTCAGATATAGACGGAAGAAAGATAACATGTACAAGAGAACTTAATAATAAATACTTAAATAATCCTGAGATAATTGTATCTACTTTCTAGAATAGATGGTGAGGAAGGATATGATAATAAAAAAATATATACATAAATCCACTAACAATTAAAGTATGTTGTCATTAGCGTGTAGTGACACAGGAGCAAAAGTGATTGCTCCTGAAAAATGCGATTATGTTTCTAGAGGAAGGACAGAAGAAGAACTTTGGATAGATGCTACAGCACATATAGTAAAGGAGCATGGTATGAAAATTGAGGATATTACTCAGCAGTTTAAGCACTTTAATAAACAATACATCAAGCATTCCTAAAACAGCGTCACACCGTCACACTGCCTCTCTCTTGTAGGGTTAAGTGAGACTAAATGGAACTACTAAGTTAAAAAAAGCCAGCTGTAGAAAGAATTTCTTCATAAATCCTTCTAAATTGGGTTTACTCATCCAAGCACATATCATACTTAATAATAAGAGTCTCCCACACTTGCTAATGAGACGAAACTGTATCCCAATATTGGCAATAGTAGTAGCTTTAACGTTAATTGGAGCTGGAGGTGTGTTGACTTTACAATACCAACAGCACGCCTTTGCGTTTGGTTTTGTCGAGAGACAACAGATAGGAGAATTCAAGAAACTAACACATGAATTCGAAAAGGCAGTAGTAGGCGATCCAAATATCAGTCAAGGTCCAGCACCGCATTTAAGAGAACTGTTAGATGCTTATGCACAAGATGTTAGACGAATATTCCTAGGAGGACCAGACACTATACCTGAATTACTTGCAACATATCAACAAGATGTATTAGCAGTATTTCAAGCACCTCCAGAACCTGAAAAACAAGCCCATCATGACCAGATAAAAGAATTCAAACAATTAACACATGATTTCATAAAAGATATAGTAGATGCAGCATCACAACCTCCTCCTGATGACGGTTAAAATTAGAACCCTTCAATTTTTATTTTTGAATGACTAAATTGCCCAAGAAATCTTGATTTGTCTCTAATTATTGGACATAGATGATTTACCTTTGCAATCTCAACATAGTATCTACCATTTATGATGAATAGGTATTTTAGTTGAACTAACATATTACCACACTGTGCTTTCAGACTGAACTCTTTCTTTCCCGATTTTGAGAAGTACCTTGAGAAAAAGAAACGTAAAATAGGCAATGGAAGTTTTGGAAGTAGTCGTGCACAACGTGAGCTTATATCACAGATATTGAAACGGTTCAGAAAGATGCAGAAGAAATACAAGTAGTCTCATTGGTTCTAGGAGTTTAATCTTCACACCCTCTCTGAGTCATGCTTACCTACATAATCAGACTCCTTATTACTAGTAAGAGTACTACAAGATGACTGTGAAGAAAGGAGAAAAAAATCCGGTAACACTAACTCCAAATACTCTATATCCACTCCAACCCATCCACATAGCACTGAAGGGTTTTAGAGATTGTATAATACTAGACCAAGAGAAACAGACTGTAACTATCAATATGAATAAAGTAGCTAAAGCAGGGTATGTGATTAAGCAGATATAAGCTAACGTTCTGTAACGCACTTACATTTAGTAACCTATTTAGCTCACCCACTAAGTATTCATTATGTCATGTGCCTAATTATGAAATTTATAAAGTTTCCAAATATTGGTAAATATTCGTACAGATTCAATTGCAATGAACTAAAATAATTACAATAATTGCAATGCAATGCTACAACCTTAAATCAGTGTTACTAAACTAGCCTTGTTAATGAATAAAATATGGATTGGTGCAGTTATTTCTGAACCTAATTCAGAAGAGCTGTGCCTAAGGTGTAAAAAGCCTATGTGTAGTGTTGACGAATCTGGCAAGCAAACGTACTTCTTGTGTTTTACTTGTGGTCATAAAGAGCTGGAATTATAAGCTCTATTGAACTTGTGACTGAATACTACCCATGGGGAATTTACAAGTCTGAACTATTTTGCTTGCAATTATGTCAAGATGCTTATTAACCTAGGGAACCAATGTAGAGAATAGGAACACTAAGGATGGACACGAAGTGAAGGTGCTTTTAATTGACGATAACGAAGAAATCACTGAAGTATTAAAGTTCTATTTGGAAAATATGGATATTGACTGTAAAATCGTCAGTAATGGCAAAGACGGTTTATTGGCCATCCAAAATGAAGATTCTGACCTAATATTATTAGATGTGGCCATGCCAGAATTTACAGGTTTAGACATTATCGATTCCTTGAAGAGAGATGGAATTCTTGAAACAAAGAACGTTGTGGTTATGACTGCTTCGTCGGATAAGAACCTATTGCAGCAAATATCAGCAAGTGGTATTAAGGAAACGTTGATGAAGCCATGTTCATTGGAAGAATTAACAGATTTGATTGAAAGGTACCGTAAAAATAAGACGTAACCAAAGCCTTGGCTGACTTTTTGTCATACGATTTGAAATCCTAGAAAAACAAAACTTATCTACACCTTACTAGAGTTATCTTCATTATCAAATAGTTCAGTAGGGATTAAAACTCTAGTTTGGGGACTGGGAACTGAAATCCCTACTGAATCGAATTAGAATGGTGCAACATAGCTTAAAAAGGTTACTAGGAATTGGATACAACTGAAGTGTTAAATTAGCAAAATTAGATTTTATTTGTTTCTTATACCATTATTGCAATTGCATGTTCAAAATAGAGAAGCAGGAGAGATATGTTCTTGTTGGTAGGTCCCTTGCATGATTGTTTAGCCAAGCGTAATTTTACTACTGCAACTGAAGCTGAACGAATGTGCTAAAACACTTAATAGCTGACTCAACCTCCCCCTATTTAGTATAGCATGACGATTGATGTTTATGTAATATTTTGTGGGGTTATGTCAATTGGTGGGGCTATCCTTACTTTGTATATATCTAAAGACGAATTATCTATCTTTCATAAGCTCAAACATCTTAAAACCTAAATTAGCTCTATCATATTATCAGAAACATACTTGATAGAGCAATACCTGCCTACTCAGGACTTGATGTTAATAGCAGCTGTTGCTACATGCTTCAATGTTTTCAATAGCTACTTTCCAAATATTTTAAAAATCCTGATTTTTGCTATTATTTATAATTTAGTAATTTGAGCGTAGAGGTCTGTTTTATATAACTTACATTTAATGAGGTCCTCATAACGTCTTTATTTTGCGTTGGTATATGTATCTAAAGTCATGCGAATGGTTCTTA
>JBIOZE010000098.1:0-33246 GCA_044870745.1 Nitrososphaeraceae archaeon
ATCTTTACATGGTGTGTGTGGCTGGAGATGAACTAAATCCTCCTGAAGGCAATGAATGTGAATTTGCTAAGATAAAGACCCTTACGGGTACTAATTCACACGCTGCTAGATAGTAATGGACAAATGAAGCTAGGACAATACCGCCACCACCCTCTTTTCTGAAAATTTTGACGCTACCAAGAATCTTATCCAAATACACCTAATCTGGGATTTCAGTCAATCAATCCGTCTAGTAAATATCGCAGTTAATGGATTTCTGAATCTGATTCCTCAACGCTAAGGGGCAGCTACATTCAACTAGATTGGTAGAATGAACTCCCAAGTATAGCCCAAGGTTCGAGTTCGAATTCCAATCCGAAAATAGATGCGCCGGTAGAAAAGAGGAATGAAGGAGTTTAAACTGAATTATAATAACTAAATTTAAGTGCAGTTTAGCAAAAAAAGAAATAGAAGTTGAGCCATATGTAACTCACGATGGAATGATAAAGTATGTTAATGATGAGCTACAAGAGATTAATGCTTGTAAAAATAAGATTTCAAGGGTGAATTTTTTTGTTCGGGAGAAAAAATAAAAAGTCTAGATGGAAGATAGATTTCTATGATTCAGTATACAAGATATATGATAAGGACGGCAATTTGGCAGGATATTTTTTTCCCAACTATCCGAAAATTCGAACAGATAGAGACAGTGAGGCACTAAAATTAGCCAAATCTCACAGCGTCGTCACTGGAGGGAGGCTTATGTTACCAATGGTAAGAATAGATGTGCCAGATATAGAGAAAGGTGAAAGCATAGAAGACGTAATAGGCAATTTTGCTAGTAGCATAGAAAGAGTAAGAGAATGGAAAGAATGGTACGAATCTAACAAAGTCAAGTATCATATACAAGAATATCAGGTTTACACAGCAAGAGAAGATAAACAGATGCTTAGCATTGTACTCAAATTAAGCTCTCAATTTATGTTAGGTACTAGAGAAGTTTCAATTTTTCTTGCGCCAATTTTGGAGAATTTGTCAGAACAAGGTATGATGTGAAGGATGATACGATATCAGTAACAATAAGGTCCAAGTATGTGATTTTCAATTCTGTTTGCACTGCACTGTAACCTTTCGTAACTCTATTAGATAGTAATTTTTAGTAGAGCGGCTATTCCAATTAACTCCGCAGCGTGTATCGCGACAAAATAAGGTAATAGACTTTCATTGTATAATGGAGCCATTGCAAAATAAGCGTAAACAGCCACCAAGTTGTGAACAATAAGCATACTTGCAAAAAACATTAGGCCAAATGTGTATATTGCTTTACTGCTTCTGTAAATCTTTACATACATAGTTAATAGGGCCAACAGCATGCCCACATTTACCAAGCTAATTATTGCGCTTATATCCATCAATATGGCCATGAATGATTATTCTGCGATGAATTAACTTATTTACCTTTTTCCAAATGATTACCATATTACTGACATATAGTTACTTTTTAATCTTTGATTTGACTTCATTATACATTTCAATATTGTGTTCCAAATAAGTGGAGAGAAAATAAAGGACTCCATATTTTTCACCCACTCTAGTTATCAGATTATTCTTCTCTAGCACGTTCACATGATGTTGAACGGCTTTATAATCAAGATTAAGTAATGCAGCGAGCTGATTAATATTTCTCGGTTGCTCCTTCAGCATATCAATAATCTTAATCCTATTATCGCCTCCTTTTGAACCAGCAAAAAGGAACCATAACAGACGTTTGGCGCTAGGATCCGGCATTAACGATGCTCTGTTACAAATCTTGCAATTTAAACTTGATATTGAGGACGTTATAAAATCATATTCTAATACCGTTTAGAATTAACATCTTGAAATGTGCAGATTGTAATTGTACGCCTCATGAATGTCAGTCAAGTCCATCTTCTTTTCAGTGTCCTAATTGTGTATTGGAAGAATGCTGTTGCTGGTGGTCTGATTCTGATGTTAATTGAAGTTAGGCGACAATAGTAATAGTAATAATAAGAAAGTGTAATGGATATTGCATGGATGTTCTACGATAGTAGATTTTTTCAGTTTCTCTTGGATTGGAATTGCTGCTGCAATTGTAGCTGCCTCTATTACAACTATTATTTTTAACTTCATTTGTTCATATATGCAAAACAAAAACACGGCGCCAAGAATACTGGTAACCTACTTCCTGTCTTTCTTTTTTCCCCGGCTTGATATTTAATTAAAAACTCACAGCCAACCAGTCGGTTTTAAATCGCTTTGAGGGATAGATTCTTTCCTGATTTTATTTATGACATTAGATTCGAAGTAGCAAAAATGGTGCCAAAAGGTTTAGAGGCGATTACTATTGTATCATACTTGTCTGCAATTCCTCCCAAAAAATAATTTTGAGCCCCCATATTACCCTTGAGTACCCCTAAATCCATCCCTGAGTTTATATCTTGGCCGTTAGTAAAATATACATGAAGCTCAGGGCCATTAGTAACTTTAAAATTCTCAAATCTTAGAAATTGATTATCATTTACAGAGAGAATCTTTGCAAGTCCCTGTGCCTCTGTCCCATTTTGTTGGTTAGTGAAATTTCCAAATCTTAATAATAAGATTGTTGCTTTTTCTAATTCACTAGGAGTCATTCCTGCTATGGTTTCGTTCACTTCAGTCGTTGATTGAGCAGCGCCCATCATAATCATCGCTCTTTCATCTGAATTCATTTGCGTCGCTGCATTCATCCTTTCCCCCTCTGTCATGGATGTAAAATTCTGGAAAGCACGCATTGCTTTTTCCTGCAAGTCATTTTGAGCCCATGAATTCGATGCAACTAAAGAGGAATTCAAAATTGCCAAGATAAAACTAGCTATCATAATTATAATACACTTATTGACCATCGATGATAATTCTATTTTTGGCATAATTAACTTTTATCCTGAGGAGTTGATTATTGTTGCATTATCACGTATAAAAATACCAAATAGCGACCATTAATACTGCTAAAGCAACACATAGTATCAAAAATAACCAGTATGGGACGGAGGCAAATCCTGAGTAATATTACGCAAAAGAATGAATAGTGCGTCGAGCATTAGCGCTTATTGATGCACATAGAACTATCAAATTTACATCAGAATAGTAAACGGGACTGGCGAGTTCAAACCGCCTTGGTACATTCATACTTAAGTATGCAGAGACGTCGTAAAATGACATGCTGACAAGAACAAAAATCATTATTGCAGTGGTAATTGCGATTATTGTAATACTTCTAGCTATCTACACGGTTTCGCCTCTATTCGTAACCACTGAAGTGAATGAGCCTCTTCCTGTTTTGGCATCTGAGGAATTTCAGAGGTTTATGAATTTGACCGAAGACGGTAGAATTCAGGCAGCAGATAACATGAGTGAACAAGAGAAAGATTCTATAATGATAATGGCCGCCAAAAAAAATAGCACTGTGAACGAAAGTTTCGAAACTGAAGTAGGAGCAGCAGTAGTAGCAGGACAAGACACGGCTACTTTCCAGAATATGTTTTCGGGAAATTTCATAGGGGTAAATGATGGCATACACAACGCCGAGGGTGTTGCCAAAGTTATCGCCTTGAACGATGGAACTTATGTGCTAAGGTTGGAAAATTTCAAAGCTACTAACGGGCCAGACCTTTACGTTTATCTAGCTACAGACAAAAGTGCCTCTGATATTGTTAATTTGGGTCGACTTAAAGGCAATATTGGAAATCAAAATTATCCTATACCTGATGGAACTGACCTTACCAAGTACAACACTGTTCTTATCTGGTGTAAAGCCTTTTCAGTACTGTTCGGTAGCGCTCAGCTTGCCTCACCATCACCATCACAATAATACCAGTATTCTTGTACTCCTCTTGTTTCCAATCTTCGAATATCAGAGTCCATAATCCATTATTGACAGGTGTAAGAGACGTAGTTGTGTATGTGTGTGTGAGTCCAATGTGGGGTGCTGTATACTACTACGAAGGTTGGCTTGGCTTGCAACACGGAAAGTGTCCAGTTTGTAATTCCTTACAAATTGAAGTGATTAGACAAGTAGTTAAGTAAAATACTATGCTTGCACCACAGTAAAAACTCTAATGAAACCTTTTATAATCTACCTTGGTATTGCTAGGGAATTGGAGTAATGGGATGGAGAATCATGAGGGGTTAGAGGGTTCAGATAAGGAAGTTGAAAGAATTCTTAATGTCCTGCGTAGCATAACAGGACCCTACAAAGTTCTAATTTCTGAACCTAAACTTGATACGGTTTGTTATAGGTGCAAACAACCTATGTGTAGTGTTGACGAAGTTGATATGAATACTTATTTCCAGTGTTTTGCTTGTGGCCATAAGGAAATGAAATTGTAATAGCAGACCCGTTTTGGTCCTCTGCTTTAATTGATCTAGACGTTTTATTACACTCATAATGTTAATGGTTGTTTATATTGCCACATAATAGAAGAGGAGTTGCTCCCCGTATTGTTAATTCAGATTCCTTCGCACTATTACGAAGTTACAGATGTAACGGATAACGTATTTTTAGGCAAGTATCGTATTATCATTGGCTACAAGTTTGTCTGATTATAAGAAAATTTCTAAAATTCTTGTGGGAGTAGATGGCTCTGAGCATTCCATGAATGCGGCTGATTATGCTATTTCATTTGCTGTAAAATACAATTCGGAGCTAATTCTTTTGTATGTAATTCCTGTAGACTTGGGCCTGTTTAATTATTCTCCACCAAGCATAGAAGAAATGGAAAAAGAGGGCCAAGTACACTTAGACAAGATAAAATCGGAGGCACTCGAAATTGACAAGAATTTACAAGTAGAAACTGAATTAATTGCATCTCCGTCCGTAGTTGGAGGCATAGTAGATTTCGCTGATAAAGAAAATATTGATTTGATTGTTGTAGGCACAAAAGGAAGGTCAGGTTTGAAGAAGTTGTTACTAGGAAGTGTGGCATCAGGAATTGTTAAGTATGCACATTGTCCAGTAATTATATCTCGCTGACGTCATTGATGATGGAGGCAAATTTTAGCCTGAGTATGTTTGATTGACAATCAAAGGCATTGCTTTATTGTTATTTACTTTTCAACCAATTGAATAGGTGGAGGTGCGTATTGACCATCTGTTACCAGTTGGGCAGGATTGTAGATTCTCATTGTAATCGAAAATGGACCATCTGGTGTAGGGAACCAGGGTATTTGATGTGATTTTAGATACGATAATAGTTCTATACCAAGTAGCATCTTTACTCCTAATTTTTACCAGTATTGTTGTTCTGAAAACTTTTGCCTAAGGCTATTAACATATCAAGAGATAATAATTTCAGAATGAGTTTTCAAATTGAAGAGAAACTACAACTTAATTCAAACTCCAATTATAATCATAATTGTCCTAAATGTGGGTACATTTACAAAACACTAGGGACGTATAGCTCAAATGTTGATGCCAATGTTATCCAAATAATAGAATGTTTACAATGCAACTATTCTTGGAGAGAATCTTGGGAATTACCGATGTGGAGTTTCTACCGTAGAACATAAAATTCAAAAAAAGTTAAATAAACTCTCCAGCATAGGAGAGTATGCGAAATTCTTCCAAGAGAAGGACAACCATTTACTTTATTTTCGTAGCGTTTTTCATTGGAATTATGGTTGGAAATCCTTTACTGTATGGTAGTAATAGTGCTCAAGCATCAAACAATACAACGTTAAATAATTCTTCTTTCGAGTTTGAGGGCGGCTACCCAACGGGAACGGGAGTGGATGTGCTAGCACATATTTGCAAAAACATTCTATATCTTTGAGCTGTGTATTCCCTTACACATCATGAAAATTCTTCCTCATGTTATGAGAAACATAAACGAGTTCAATGTACCGGCTGGAGATCTTGGTTATGAAATATTGTATTTTGGTGTAAACCTGATTCTTATGTTTGATTACAGGTTATCATTTGATATAGAGGTACAGAATTCAAACGAGAAAATCGAAGTTCTAATACTCAGTAGAAGAGACATTTCTGCGTGGAAATCTGCAAACAACATCAAAAATATGAAATTATATTATGGTAACTCTGGGACGAGAATCAATGATGTTTTCAAGCCATCAATAAGCGATGCATATGCATTCATTTTGAACAACAGGTCTCTCCATACAAAAGACTCTGAAACAAAAAATGTACAGGTAACTCTTGTTCATTCTTGGCAGCAAGAAGTAAAGGATTCACAACTAAAAGAAAGGTAAGAATAATAAATTCAGATTGCTTGGAGACCATTGAAATGGGATTTGCACCAAACTAGATAACTTGTAGCGATTGTTTCTGGTAATTCATAATAAGAAGATACATTCCATTGTCAGTATCAGTATTTTTGCTGCAGGCATTACAAGAAAACAATCAAAGTTACTCATTTAGAAAATACGAATAATCATAGCAACAGGCATATCATTTCAAAATATCTCGGGTTCCAAGTTAGAATTCCAAACTTGGGATTTATAGAAATGGTAATAAGCTACTCAAATAGGTAGTAGAAATTGGTTTTTGCCAATTAAGAATAATACAGCGAAATATCGCAGAAGAGATGAAATCATCAGGTCAATTCTCGATTCCACTACCGGGGACGGCACTACAAAGACAAGAATCATGTATAGTTCCTTTCTTTCCTACCCGCAGCTCATAGAATACTTGGATTATCTGACTGGCCATTCATTGATAGCACATGATATTTCAACCAAAGTCTACAAGATAACCCCTAAAGGACTAAAACTCTTGAATATTTGCAACGAGATCGAAGAGATGGTCAAGTAGCATTCACTGTCGGTGCTTCTATCTATCTGTCTACATTAAGTTTATCAATAGAATTTATTCAGAAATAGAAAATGTAGCGTTACCACGGAACGGTCCTAATACAGCCAAAGCAGTATAGTTACCTGCTTCAACTTGGTCTCCGCTGTCATCTTTCTGGTCCCACTCATAGGTTCTTGATGTACCGGCATCGACTGCAAGTATCGATGCTTCTCTCTCAGCTAGAGTATGAGTTTCATTAGTTGTCGGATTGAGAATAGACAGGCTAAAGTTTAGACCAGAAACACGGATTGGTTCATCTCCATTGTTGCGCAGAATTATTTTTACAGTTTCTCCAGGCTCATAATCTTCTTGGTCAGTCCTTACTGACATTGTGGGTTCAGGTTCAGTTTCTATTTCTTCGGAATCCGAATCAGACTCATCTTCATCCTCAGTTTCCGATCTGTCACGGACAGTGCATTGAGCTATTTCACTTCCACTTGGTGCAGAAGGACATTCATCAGTAGCAGGGCAACCGGCAGGAGAGCTAACCAAATTTCCACTGGTGCATCTTATTTTTCCTTCCTGAGCAAATACAAACACATCGTTGGATCCCGTATGGCCTGAATTAAAGCTGGCAGTCACAGTCATTGTTAAAAGAATTGAAACTAACATTGTTGATGTCATAAACACAATTGCAGATTTCAAGGATGTCTGCTAATAGACTTTGTTTGATATAAAGATATAAAGAAATAGAAGACCTTTTTTGTGTCATATACCAATTATATCCACTTACTTGAGCTATGCTAACGTGATCGGAGTTGCCTTAATTTTGAAAGATTTCAATTAATCGAGGCATCAGTAATTGTAGATTGGATAAGAAAAAAATCAAGGGAGAACAACTAATTCACCGTTCATTGTCTTGGGAAAATTAGCGCAGGAATATTTGAAAATTCCTGTTTGATTAGCTATGAAGCTAATTGTTATTTGTTGCCCGTTCATTACCTCCTCATTAATATTGTAGCGAGAATCAATAGTAAAGGTGTGCTTATCAACAGTATCAACATCAGTATTGAAGAAATGAATTGTAACGTTATCGCCAGTATTTGCTATCAGCGAAGGCAATGAATAGACGTCGCCTGTTATGCCTAATGTTCCTTCTCTAACTTCAGGCAACTCAGTAGTAAACAAATTGAATGTCTTGTGGTCTTGCTCAAAAGTTGGGGAGATAACTGACTCTGACTCTGGTTCCACAAGTCTTTGTGCTGAGG
Organism: Nitrososphaeraceae archaeon; assembly: GCA_044870745.1. Taxonomy (GTDB): domain Archaea; phylum Thermoproteota; class Nitrososphaeria; order Nitrososphaerales; family Nitrososphaeraceae; genus TA-21. The sequence goes on from JBIOZE010000098.1 coordinate 8,053, forward strand.
CTCCGTCTACGGACATTAGAGATAGACCTGCAATCAATGCAAAGATGAAAGCAATATTATAATGTAACCTGACCTTACTAATCTGCATACCCTTCGAATAGTCCTGACGAATAGATAAGGTTTAATATTCATTCATGAACCATGCCAAGAAAGGATACTTGATACTTGAAGATTACGATCCTCATAAATTCTGTGAACTCAAATTTTTAACTGGAGAAACAGTTAATATATATCCACAGAAAACAGTAGTATTATTTGTTGAACATGAAGAGATATGGAGTTAAGCGATTCCGCATTGTTTTTCTTCTTTATGTAGTTATCTTTTCTATTTCATTCCTATTTCTAGATTTCATGTACAGTAATGTTGCGTATGCAGTTCCTATAAAAGGAACTCCAGGTAATGATAACTTGTCAGGAACTCCATCAGATGATACTATCCAAAGCAATAGAGGAAATGATAATGTTGTAGGATTTGTAGGAAATGATGTTATAGAAAGTGCACAAGGAACTGACAATGTTAAGGGTTCTGAAGGAAATGATTACATCAATGGTGGACAAGACGCCGATTTATTGTACGGAGAGATCGGAAATGACGAATTAAATGGTGGAGAAGGAAGAGATCAACTGTTTGGTGGGCCAGGCGATGACGTATTGACAGGAGGCCTATCTAACGATATTCTAAATGGAGAAGATGGAAACGACCGGCTATTTGGTGGCCCGGGAAATGATACTCTTACCGGAGGCCGTGGTGCTGACTATTTTGATTGTGGGATGGGGCTTGACGTAGTGAATGACTTTATGTCACTTGAAGGAGACATTATAGTTGGTTGTGAGACAATTAGTTGATCAACTCAAACTTTTATCTTGAATAATAGTAATTAAGATAAAAATAGTTGAACCTTCTCATCAAGTCGTTATTCACATTTATGAACAGGAACTAGCTTATTCTATAGATTGTTCCATCGTATCCCAAAATATAGAGATTACCATCTGGCCCAGTCTTTATGTCAGTAATAACTCCAAATCCCGTTCCAAAGATTATGCTTTGTTCTTCTTCCGGGGTGTTTGCAATGTGATCTGCAAGTGGTCCTTCTAAAAGTAATCCAGTCCTGTCTGGGTTCAATTTAAAATTATAGAGATTTCCATTATTTACATCTCCGGCGAAGATTGTATTTTCATACTGTGCACCCAAATTCGAAGATTTCAAGAATTGCAATGCGGTAGGACCAATTGTCTGTCTCCATACAAATTGGGGATCACTATATTGTCCATTACCATTAAAATTTACCAAATCATTTTCAGCATTGAATCGCTTTGGCGGAAATCCCATTACTTGGCTCCAACCACTGTTGAATCCAGGTTTCACGAGGTTGACTTCATCTTTATCGTTGGCACCGTTTTCTGTATCCCAAACAGAGCCAGTTACAGGATCAAAATCAAACCCAAAACTATTGCGAATTCCATACGCATAGTAGAGATTCAAAGGGATAGAATCGCCAATTATGCCCTCACCTACTGGTTGTCCATCCTGGGTTATTCTCAGAATCCCGCTTGAGCCATCTATAGAATCTCCCTCAATGTTATTTTGAGCTTGACCAGTTCTTCCTCCTACGTCTCCAATCACGACATAGACATTGTCATCAGGTCCAATCTCAACTTTACCTCCATCATGATTGTTCTCCTCACCGCTGTGTGGTGAGGTGGCTGGTAAATCTAATAGGAGTAATGGATTTACCAATTTGTCATTGACCAGGTCATATCTGTAGAGACGGTTTCCAAGAACTACTCCATCATTCTCGGCTTCAGTGAAGTAGACAAAGACATGAGTTTTCCCTGTACTTGAAGTAGTGGTCGCAATTCCAAGCATTCCCCATTCAACTTCATTTCCAACAGGCACTTCAAGAAGTGGCTCACTTTGAAGATGTCCATTTACGATTCTTTGAACAGTTCCTTTATTTTTTTCCAAGACCAAGATATCATCAGGACCAAGAAATGCCATACTGGTAATGGGAAGATCAAGTTCATCTGAATTCTTAAACACAGATTCAACTTTCAAGTTTGGGTCGTTGAGAGATGGTCCCCCAGACTCTGGCTTGGATTTGACATATGCTGCATCAGCATTTTGCAAATATTTGTGAACAACGGAACATGAGAGAGATAGTAAAACAAATAAGGAGATTACCATGAAAAAAGAACAAACCGATCCTGAATTTGATGTAAAATCAATAAATTTCATTCATTATCTTTCTGACTCTTGACTAAGTCAAATATATTCATAGCTAATTGCAGTCTCGAGGTACTATTATTAACATAATCTCTTACTATGTAGATTGCTAAATCATGCAGCTATTACAATTCTTGTTAAACCGCGTGGATTCTAAATGTAAGTTAGAATGAAGATGGATGATTGCTAAATGGTTTCACAATTAGTGTTAATGGTATCTTCTTCCAAATCAAAGTCTAAGACCTGATCGATTCCTTCACCACAGTCAAAAAAGTCATGGCCTGAACCGCCAAATAAGTTATCATCACCACTGCCACCGTAGAGATGATCATCACCTGTTCCCCCATCCAAGAAGCTCTGTTCTGACAGAAGAATGTCAGGCAGCGCAGAAGAAAATACATCTACATTCCCAGAACCATTGCCAAGACTAATATTGTTCATTTCTGCGACTGATTCACCTTTAGAGCTTGCATTGAGGCTGACTGACATTTCTTCAGTAATGAGAGATGTATTTTCAGTTAGGGAACTTACAGAACTAGTACTTGAGTCAGCATACAGGTAATCATTACCATCCTGTCCAAATAGTTTGTCTAATGCTGAGCCGCCCTGAATATTATCGTCACCCAGCCCTCCATCGATAACATCAGCTCCACCGTTACCTTGAATATTATCATTACCGTTCAACCCGTATATTGTTTCATTTAACGATGAGCCAATAATTATATCATCATTATCAGTACCAGCGCAAGTCGTAGTCAAGCAAGTTGTGACATTGTCTTCAATTGACAAGATACTCATTTCTTTTGGTCCAAAGATATCTATCATGCTGTTAGCTTTCCCCACTGAATATGAGGAGACTTGCACTATCAGAATGAGGCATATTACAATAAATTTTGTAATTCCCATTCCCAGTTTAGCATGATTCACATGAAAACTATAATTATAGTGTATTAATGCATGCAGAATGTAATTTATGATAATATTGAATATGCAAAAGTAACTACACTCTTATAGCTAAAATGGCTTAACTATTGTCCACGTTGATGATTCTGCATGCATCACTAAGACTTCAATTAAACAATGCGAAAGGTTTGATGGAAGCCGATGAAGGAGAGAATGGAGATGGATTAGAACTTGCGCGAAGGGCTGAGCTGCCACTACTACTACTAGTACCACTACTACTTGTCGATTTTGTAATGCTAAACTGATCTCGTACTGAACCTCCATTTTCATGGAAACTTGCTTCCAGCTTCTTATCGGTTATATCTAAGTGAAGAACACCAAATCTAATCGCCTGTTGGCTTGCCATGAAAGATAGTTTACCATCCAGACTGTAAAAGCTTATTCCACCTGTACCCACTATAGCATAAATCTCACCCTCAGGATTATTGTAGTTGTTTTTATTAGAACTTGTGACTATAGGCTTGGAAGGCTTATCATCATTATATTTTACTGGAAAGGATCTTTGGTAATTGTGAACGTGACCTGCTAACACCAGATCCACATCATATTTGTCAAAGAGTGGATGATAAACATCTCGCAATGTTTTGCTGCCTTCACATGATGAAGCTGAACAACCATTTGGTGATGCATAAATGGGTCTGTGCAGGTTAACTATAATCCATTTTATTTTGGGATCATGTGAAGCTTTCTCAAGATCGTTCTTAACAAAATTGAACTGCTTAGAGCCGGATTTGTAATCCAATTGAGTTGCCATAGTAAGTACGTGAACATTTTTGAAATCAAATGAATAATACTGTTTTGAGAGACCAAAATGATTCAAATAAGAGTTAAGCAGTTTCTTGGTATCATCCTCATGATTTCCAATGTTAATTTTCGTCTTGCCATCAATTGGTTTTATTGCATCAAACCAGCATTTTGAAGAAGGTTGGTAAGAGTAATCTCCCAGAGCCAAAACCAAATCCGCACTCTTATCCTTAATGTTACTAACCGTTTTTTTTGTATTTGAATTACATCCCCAGTCGCCAACAGCGGAAATAGTTAAATCAGTGGCAGCTGCCGAATACTGTGGAATCAAAATTTGAATGCCAAAATATGCGGTAAATGATAGTAGTAATGAAATTACTAAAGTGACTAATCTTCTCAACTAAAGCATTTTTAATCTCATTATTATATGCATTAATTCAGAATCTCATTGTGGAGTAATTAGTAAATTATCGACTTATGATGGACTGACGGGATTGTACCAGAGATACGACCCTGTTCAATTCTTAATAACATTCAAAGTGAAAGCTTAGTAACATTCGATTGCAACGATAAAGCTATTCACCTCGCAATTGGACCTTTGTATTTTAGCTTCTGGGTTTAGGATCTTCACCTCATGCTTACTGGAGAAAATTAGCTGTTCTAAGGTTTTTAGGCCAAGAGAGACGAAGTGACCTCTCAATACTTGAAATTCATATCCCATGTTGAACATGTTGAACAATCAATCAGCTTTTTCATTACGCGAGCTCGTCATGAGAGAAAATACTTACTTGTAGACCTGTCCATTTAGCTAGACATGGGTAGTAACATATTTAATCGATTTTGGAGCCGAAAATTCAGTATTATAGTCTTTCGTCCTAAATCTAGTTCAGAAATTTACCATCCACAAGGCAAAATGTGAGAGATTTGCAGATTTAGATTAATCTAACATATAACTTTTCCAAATAAAATGCTTAAACGCTTATAATATCCGATTGCGGAGAATCTCTATTGTCTACTACTACTAAATCCCCTGGATGGCTTAGGGCTGTAACAATAGGCCTTGGAGTTCTAGTAATCATTTTATCAATCTATGCGTTAGCGTTTCCAGCTCTTGCATTCGTATCCGTCGTATGGATCCTTTGTATAATACTGTTCTTTGTTGGGATAGAGAAAATAATAACTGGAATATTTCTTCCGCAAAGATCAAGGTGGGCTACGATCGGTCTTGGAGTACTTGTGCTCATTTTCGCCGGTCTGGCAATTGCTTACCCTCAAGCCACTGCATTTGTCGTAATCATATTCATAGGTGTTGCACTGCTCTTTAACGGAATTGCAAGAGTAGTGGAAGGAATGTCAGGTCACCATTCGGGTTGGGCAAGGGCAGCACTTATCGGTGTCGGAATATTATCAATAATCTTATCGATAGCAGTAATGGTATCGCCTGTCTTTGGAGCTGTCCTTGCAGGCTTTATCATAGCCATAGCTTTGTTGATAACAGGAATGCAGATGGTTGCAACGGGTGTTGCTGGCCAGAGGATGAGAAATCCAATCAGCGATATTGGTCGCTAAGCAACTAAAGACTAGCATGGACCTCAAAGGTCCAATTTATTTCAAAGCAAACTTTTGTAGTATTGACATAGGGCTATAATTTTATTTACTAGCAACTCAATTGATCAGTACAAAAAAGTATAATTTGAAATTATTTCTAAAAATAGAAAGAAACGACAAGATTTAATATTTCTGGATTCGCTTATGATCGATGATTTCTAGAACACATAATTTGATGACGTACATTGCAATAGTGGTCAGCGCAACATACATTCTATCAATTGGATCAGTATATGCACAACAGAGCAATCAAACGAATCAAACAGGGCAGACAGCCCAGGATATTAGAGCACAGGTCTTAGCCAAAGCTTTAGAGACTCTACAAAAGGCTAAGGTGGCATATGATGCTGGCAATACCACTGGCGCATTGGATCTAACACATGAGGCTGTAATGTATTTGCAATCGATTGATCTCCCCAAGAACTGTATACTTAACAACAATCAGATGCTCCAGTGCAATTTCCCAGGCTAAAGACCCTTTTCCCATTTTTTGTTTTGTTAGATTTGTAATACAGTAAAGCTCTAACTTCAGGATGCCTATATTGAAGATAAGAAAATGCATTATCGGTTTTGCTTTACTATAGTAAATTGGTCATGTACTTTACCTGATCTATTCTCGATAAATGTCGCATTCAGCTTAGACCCGTTGTCAGTAATATCTACGTTAAGAAATCCATGACGTAGGAATTGCTCTATTAATTATGGCTCTTGTCCAGTAAAATTGTACATATTCTGACCTGCTGTCCCTACAGTAACGAAAATTGGTCCACCTGGCTCACTATCATATTCTCGTTTACTTGTTGAAGTAATAATCGGACTAGAGTCATTAGCCATATTGTAAGCCAGTGGATATGTTCGTTGATAATTGTGATTGTGTCCCTGAATTACCAGATTAACACCATATTTGTCAAAGATTGGCTGGTAAATTTTAGCAACCTTGGGGTCTCCTGGATGCCGTGTAGGTGAAGAGTAAAGCGGCATGTAACCATAAACTATTATCCACTCAATACTCTCGTTGTTATGGGCATTTTTCAAATCTTGTACCACAAACTCGTATTGAGCTGATTTATTACCATATGGAATTATTCCATCTCTGCCTGTGGCCATTGCAAGAAAGTGAACATTACCATAATCAAATGAATAAAACGGTTTAACTAAATTGAAGTGATTAATATACTGGTTATATTTTGTTCTATTAAAATCCAGGTCATGATCACCGAATTCAATGCTTATCTTCCGATCTTTCTCCAGAGGAGCAATAAGATCAAACCAGCAATTCGCAGATTTTGAGTACGAAAGATCACCTGTAGAAATGATGATTTGTGGATTTTTTTGCAATATTTCAAGCACAGTATAGAAGGCATTTAGCCCACAACCCCAGTCACCTGCAGCAGCAAAACTGAAATCATACCTAGAAGGTTTTTTTATTAATGCAAAAGTCTCAGCATTGTTAGAATTCCAAATAGCACTTAATACCAACATTATTATCGCTGATCCTAATACAATGAAGGAAATATGCAAGATTCACCGGTTTTGTAGTTAACAAACATATAAAATGTATTTTAATATTCAGCTCAGAGAATTGTCTATTCAAGATAAATAGGATTAATTGTACCGTGATAATTCAAACATTTTGGGGCTGAGTACTATTGACTAGTGAATAACAAGTAGTTTTGCCTTCGACTTCTATCAGGTAGCTATCAACCGCGAAGAAATTTACCGCTAGTATTAACTTGTATTCATGAATATCAGTTAATATATCCAATATTCACCTAAAACTCTAAATTGTACTTGCCGAAATCAGTTAAGAATTCATACTTAATTGCAGTTCTTGTAGTTGCATTAATATCATCAGGATTCTCAAACGGAATAGTTCTAAATGTTAGTACGATTGCATTTGCATTGAAGTTTACAGCGAACTTGTCAGGCTCTCAAGAGGTGCCACCAGTAATTACAACCGCAACAGGTAAGGGTACATTTCGACAGGCCATCAATGACACCGTACTTAGGTACAAATTGAATATTACAGGATTTTCAGATGCTACGGCCGCGAATATTCAAATAAGTAACACTAGTTCAAATGGCGACATAATAGTTGACCTTTTAGAAGGCAGTAAAAGAAAATATTCTGATAGGCTATCATTGAAGGGTAGCATCTCTAAGGCGTCATTAATCGGACCCGTGCAGAATAAAACGCTCGCAGACCTCATTTACGTAATAATCAAGGGCAGTGCCTATGTCAATATTCACACAGAAACCAATCCAGACGGAGAAATCAGGGGACAAATACAACCTTCTTAATGTTGTGTGTCTTATTCATACCTCAATATCTTAACTCAAAATATTAATGATACCTTGTATAGGAAAGTGATCACTGTATCCACTATTAGCCTCCCTCCAGCGTGGGATCGATCTGTCGATCCTATGTAGTTTATTGTTTTCATCACTGAACGTCTTATAGTACTCAAAAGGAGTTGGGGCAATCTTTAGTACTGGGTGGGCCTTTTCTGCACTAAGAGGATCAAATCTATCTTCCGGCAGATTCTCCCCGAGTGTAAGACCAGTTTTGAAGATCTTTACAGAATCAATGTCCATCCTTAATTTCTGACTGCCAAAATATAGACCCCTTGATATCAAGAATTGATCGAACATGCAAAGATTATTAGTTCTCCAGTAATAGTTACACCCGTCGGGCAATAAATGCCACATACAATTAAACAAAGGAGCAAGATATTCCAGATAATACTCCTTATCAGTTTTGTTGCCCCTGCCGTCTTTACGCCTTTCAAGTTCTAATATTTCCTTCCACTCCCGTAATAGTTGAACATTTGAAGTGGCACCCAAATATCTTGTTAAGCTCCTATCAAATGGCTCATCATTAAAATCTCCCATCAAGAGTATATTTCTATTCCAACTTTGATTTAGCTTGCTCAAAATATCAGAATTATTGAGTAGGTCATCAGGTAGATTCTCTAATTCACTCCTAGGTATTTTTAGAATGTCGTCAATGATCATACCACAGTTTTCTGCAACCATACATCTAGAATAATCAGTGTCGTTAGGATCGCAACCTTCTCCCTTACCCCTACGAGAAGGCCAATGGTTAACCATAACATCAATTTCGGCTTGGTTCTCTTTAACGCGTAGACATGCCTGAAATATATCTCTTGTAGGATATCTAAAGTGGATGTTGCGGGAAATAGTTTCCACACATTCAAAAATACTGCGTGAATATATCAAACAAGTATCAATTCCTCTGATGTCTGGGCTGTCTTTATATGAGGCTATTTCGTAATCATCTCTGCCAACTTTATCCACAAGGCGCCTTGCAAGAGATTCATTTTCGATTTCGCAAAGACCTAATAAATCAGGGCCATTTTTGTACATGGATTTAATCTTCTGTGCTAAATTGTCTAATTTCTTGTTAAGGACCTCATCGGTCCAACCCCTTTGTGGAGTGTAGTCAAAATCAGAGGCAATATCAGTAACAGTAGTGTCGAAGAGGTTTTGTAAATTCCAGAATCCAACAGTTATCTGGTTCATTCTCAATATATGGTAAACAGTTCATCATAATAAATATTTGATCAATGAAATAAACTTAAGCAGGGTGTGTGAATGAAGAAATTGGTCACTAAATGGAGATCCACGTTAGGAGAGGGCCTAGCCGAAATACATCATTCTAATCATTTATAACAATTAGTAACAATCATTTCGAACCCAGTGAGGCTTTTTCAGCTCAGTAAATAGAGGTCTATTGTTTGCTTATGAGGGAAGAATAATTATGTCTTACTCAAATGATCTTTGGACAAATCCTGCATAGCCTGAAATAGTTCTTCCTTTGAAAGACCATCGCTAAGATTAATATTTGCATTCTTTTTGATACTGTCCATCACTGCATCGGCAAAATTATCTAGCTTGTCAATATCTTTTATTCCAGTAATTCCTGATATCTGCTTCAGCAAGTCATATCGATTCAAATTCACCTGGGTTGTCGTAAGCTTTTGCTTATCAGCCTCACTAATTTGACCGGTCGCGTCCTGCGGTAAAGCGTTGAGTAGACCCGAAGTAGCCTTTGGAGTAGATTTTTGCATCAACATTTGTGTTATACCATTTACTGCCGTGGTAGCTAACGCGGGTGGTATGCCAAACGATGATGCCAACGAACCAATGATACTTTGCATATTATTACGGTTATCTTCTTAATTTATAAACTTTTTAGCTGGGACATGCGTTATGTCTACAAGTCTCATACATAATTTATAAAAAGACGAAATTTCCACATTCCAGACTATGATTGGAAAATCAGAAAATTCTAAAAATTGGTCAAATTCAAATACTCTTAACTCGCTGTCTTCATTACTTGTAGGTATTCTTATTTACAATACCAGTTGCAATCCCAAGCTTTGATGGTTAAAGTTCACCTAAAATTTCTACATCCTTGATCGATAGATTAAAGAAGAATATCTGCGAATATTCTATGCATCATTCAGAGAAAGTGTAAAAACTTTTGTCTATAGATATTAGATAATTATTCCGTAGGCCAAATCACTTTCGAATTCTATTCCTAACTGCAAAGTTTTTTGAATAGTATTATCATAATAATACGGCCCTAATTTCTGACCAACTACTTCAATCTCATTATTGGTCAATCAAAACTACTGAAGCTATCCATCGATCTGAGGTCCTGGTCTGGCACTGATGAAAATGAATCGTCGAAAGAGTATGAACTACCAAAATCAGAGTCAGCTGACCTCAAATCTTCTTCCGGCGTTAAGGAGTAGTCATTTTCCCCAGAAGATGGAAAATCATCATAAGTAAAGCCATATGGTATCGGTGGCGGGATATATGGAAGGTCATAATCTGATGGTTGAATTATTGGAGACACGATAACCTGTTCCGTGGGGGTGGGGGCCCGAATTAACAATAGTACGATTGCGATAACAAGTATTACAACAATGATTATAAAGAAACCCATTTTTGCATTCATGTGCATTAATGACAATAGCTTTGTTGAATTATTACATCACTACCGGGATATAAAAATATAATAACACTATTTGATTACCATTCACTCTCCCTTGGTGCACTTGCTTTGTATACGGCTATCCATCAATCCTGCCTATAGGAACGACACTTCTCAATTCAGCTTTTGGATGGAATTTAGCTAAATTACCAAAACAAAGCCCAACTGACCTTATCCATTTATCAATACATTCCTCTTTCAAATTCTCAATTTTTTTGTAGACAGACCAGTGAAAAATGATCTGATAGGAACCGAATGAACGGATTCGGAATAATAAATGGAAAATACGCTTCGGAGTTAATGAATCAGTTAAATGAATTGTCCGTATCCCGACACTTTTAAGTGGCCATAGATATTGCAATATCTTGTTAGAAAATATAATAGATATAGATAATATTATTCAGTTTTGGCATATAATTTATCTATATCCTTCATATAACCTTATATATTTGAATAGGCGTATATAATGTGTTCTGCTGGGAGAATGTCAAAAACAATCTCCTCCTAAACCCTCAAGGTTTAGGAAACAGCGGAGCATCCCCTTTTTTCTTTGGCGTCGAATTGATTTTGCTTTACCCTATCGCGGAATCAAATCAATGCGGTAAATTTGGTCTTCTGGTTAAAAGTAATTATATACAGTAGCAAGATACATGCAACCTGGTACAAGGGTTACCCCGAACTACGCGTTCTACTGAAATTTCATGCAGTAGAAAAGAAAAGACGAATGATGAGAGTATGAACATATGCAACAAGCGAATCAGGTTTAATCATCAAAAATAGCAAAGTTAATTGATATCCTGTCATATGATACTCTGTGATACTCTGTGCTCTTCAGTAGCCCGACGTTAACATTTCGGCACGTCATTATGTTTGATCTGTACTTCAAATATTGGGGAGTGTAACAAATGGGTTTTTTTGGTAAATTAAAAAGGGTGATATCTAACTCTACTAGGGGGGATTATGACGGGGCAAAAGATAAAATTCATAATCCAGAGACAGACTCTAGTGCAATATCTTCATTATCTACAGCATGCATTAGACTAGAAGATAATCTCGGACTCAAAAGTACTGGCAGATGTTCGATATGCGTGAAGAATGTGGATACTGAAACTTTTCGTGAAATGAAGCAATACGTAGAAAATTTCCTCAATATTGCTTCTGACAAAAAAGATATTGCATTTGATATTTCGTTTCATTCTCTGGTTGATGATTTTGGATATCTTTGGTTCATATTGGAAGGGAAAGAAATGTCAGATATTGTTCCAGCTCTAGATTCTGTGGGAGACACAATCCATGAAAAAGGATTTTCAAATCAATTACTCGCTGCTGCTTTTGAATTTACCAGTGGTTATGGATCCAATACTAGTGATACCAGTTACAATAAACAGTATTTAATCTATAACTACAAACTTGACAAATTCTATCCATTTGTTCCTGTACCATCAACAAACACTGGATCTGAGACGAATAGGAGAGACAATGGACAAGAGATGAAAATTATGAAAGAAATTGAAGCCGAAATACCATTCGAAAAAGACCTTTCTTTATGGTATCCCATTTGGAATATACCAATCAAATAAGAGTTATTGATAGACAAATTAATTATCTTTGGCTAATTGAAAATAATAAAAATTAAGGTGGGACAGACAGATAGATAGATTAAAGATCTGGTATCAAGCCTTCGCCCTTGAAGATTTTTTTTGCTTCTTCAACTGAAAAGTCCGGGCTTGGGACTATGAAATCTGATTGCACAATCTCCTTATGATCCAATGCCTTACCTTCTGAAGTCACTAGATTTACAATTTCCTTTAATTTTTCCCTTAATTTTTTTTCGCGTGTACTACTATCATCGCTTCCATTTTCAATTATATCTACTATTGCGTTATCAATAGAATCGATACTGCTCATAGTATTTTTTTTTACTCTGAATTGCCCGTGGCCAGATATTCGTACTATGACGTCTTGTTCGCTCATGAAGAGGACGCACCCGCCTCGGCTTTCATCTTTTTCAATTCCTCCTCAACAGATTGATTTATCGCAGCTTTATCCAATTCTGCTTCAATATCAGCTCCAGCAGCAGATGACTGTGTAGAAGTAACGTCAGTCAAAGCTCCTGAATCTATCATTTCATCCAATGCTTGTGCCTTGGCTCTCATTTTATTAGTTTTGTCCTCAGCTCTGTTCAACGATAATCCAATATCGCTCATTTCTTCCGAAATTCCGGTTATGCTTTCCTTTATCTTCACTTGAGCTTCAGCCGATGAGTATTGAGCTTTGATAATCTCCTTTCTGGTTTTGAATTCTTCAACTTTGGTTGAAAGCCGTCGTTCTGAATCCTCGAGCTTCGTTTGTTCTGCTTGAATTTCTACTATTTGCTTATCCAAGTTTTCAATCTGAAGCTGAATTGTAGCCTTTCTCTCTAGCGCCAACTTTGCCAGATCTTCTCTGTTACTCTTCAGTGCTCCGCGAGCTTGTTGCTCTAATGTAGATACACTAGCCACAAGCTTTGCCTTTTGAATTTCCAGTTGCTTTTTAGCTGTTACAACTGAAACTATATCACGCCTAAGTCTATTAATTAATTCACCCTGTTTTTCAAATGAGTAGTCTAAAATTTCCCTCGGATCCTCTAATCCATCTACGACCTTGTTAGCTTTTGCTTTAAAAATAGTCGACAATCGTTCAAATATGCCCAAATTTCTTCTCTTATATTTACAGCATTCTCGTATATTAGGTTTTTAAGCATAAATAAATGTCGTAAGGTACTACTGTTTAGAACCCATATTGAAAACAATAAAGTGATGTGAGCTGGGTTAATATGATATACAGCTGCATCAAAATTGAATGCGTCTATCTTCCAGCAATCTGAATTACATAATGATCGAATAAGCTTGCATTGGATCGAATTACAAATTTAAATGGTGAAATATCACCTTGTTGTATAATATCTAGAAGGGGAACGGTTCTCTCTACATCTATCAAAGAATTATTTTTATCATACAAAGTGGCTATAAGGTTTAATTCATTGAATGACTTGTTGCCTGAATTCTCAATCATACCTACAATGTCGAATGTATCTCCTAAATAATTGCCTTTGTAGATGGCACTCATGTTTGTTATTTTAAAACTATCGCTTTCATATTCCCCCTTAGGTTGTGCAAATCCGTGAGAAATCGAAAATACTAACAAGATCAAAATCGATGAAATTAATATCCTTTCAGCCTTCAATATCTTTAAAAGGAGAATTCTAATATTTATCTTTTTTATTATCAAAGAAATTGAATAGTCGATCCTGTAAAAAGTACAGATCAACCGATTAGCTAGGCCAACAAAATCTTATCCAAATCCATTAGAACTATTCAAATAACACACTCTTTTTGGATAAAATCTATCCTGACCATAAATAGAAAAGTGTTAATAGGAAGATTGGTTATAATATTGTTAATGGCGTCAGAGGTTCATTATAATTGCAATGAATGTGGCGAAAAATTTTCAAGTCAGTCCGAAGTTGATAATCACAAGCGCACTGTCCATAGAAGTGCATAGTACGAAAGAATCAATTTCGTTTTTTTCTTTGTTAATGGACTTAACTGCCCAAAAACCAATGAAGAGTTAACTGAATTTTAGCTGTCAGGATACATCCTGTGCAGAACTTCATCTTCTTCTTGGGCCAATTTATCGATAGGTTCTCCTGTTGGTAATGGTTCATTCTTATCTACCTTATACTTGAATAGCTCCTTCCAGTCCATTCCCAGAATAACATTTCTGCCGGCAAACGTAATATACGATTTAGGAACATCAAATCTATTGTCATGTTCGCCGAATACTACAATTTTATCATCGGTTTCTTTCATAACATGTCCTACATGATCTTCATTTTCTAAGCGGACTCCTTTATTGAAAAGTGCTTTTGGGTAATGGCTTTCATAAGACGCCAAGTCAACCTGTTCACGCTGCCCCCAGGGATCTACGTACTTGCCTGTAGGAAGTGGGGCATCCCTGTTCACAGTGTATTTTTTCGCAATATCATCAAGATTTAATCCAATCAATACGTTCTTGCTAACAGTTTGGATCTCTGATATCGGTATGTCATACCTTACATTCCTCTCTCCAAATACCACAATCTTGTCAGGAGTCTCTCTAACTACAAATCCGATATGTGGTGCATCTAGGGCGATGACTGCCCTATTGAAGTATTTTCCTGCAGTCATAATACTTTTGCAATAGAAGCTCTAACACTTAATCTTTCCCCTAATATCGAGCTAATTAAGTAATGTAAGAAATAGGAATACTTCATAGCCCAGCTAGGCAATACACAAAAATGACAATTCCCAATTGTAGCGCGTTATTCTTGCCTGTATCTTCATTCGGATATGTTGCCTATTAGATAATAGTTAGATGCTGAAGGCTCTGAATTGGCCGTCCGATCACTAATTTACAAAAAAATAGGGAAACTAGTCTTCTACGCTAAATGCTATCTTTACACCTGACTTGAATTTCTTAATTTTGCCGCTCTCCTTATCCACACTTGCAGTCATATCCACAATTTCAAGTCCGTGTATACCACGTAGAGTTTTCTTAGCTTCGTCGACTGCTTTTTGCGCCGCATCTTCCCAACCTACTTCAGAACTTCCAACGATTTCTATTATTTTTGCAACTGACATTATCCAAGTGTCAGCCAAGGTCACATTTTAATTATTCCCATGGAGAGAATGCCTATTTCTGAAAGTAAATGCAACGTGAATTCGCAAGATCTAATCCATTAATGATGATTAATGTTAGTAAAATGGGATAATCTTATTATTGTTTTGGCCACATATGAATAATAGTGCGAATATCGGATATTGCAATCATTATTGTGCTATTTGTTATAGCACTAGTAATTGTTCATTTTTTGACACCTTTGATTATCATTGTAATTATTGTAGCTGGGGGATACGTTTTCTATAGGTTATATTTGACTAGGAATAAGAAAGTTCAAACTGGGTCTACTTAGGCTTTGAATATAGACGGACCGACATAAATATTGACAGATGAATTTATAACATTTGCACAAAAGTGTGAGGAAATATCTCTTACAAAAAGTAATAACGATAAAGTCAAAATTCTTTCAAAATATTTGTCAGAGCTAAGTTCTGCCTCATTACCGATTGTGGTATTGTTAATATCTGGAAGAGTTTTTGCTCTTGAATCAGGATTGTTACTCAAAGTAGCATATAGTACCATAATGAGCGCGCTATCAGATATATCAAACCTCAAAGCAAAGGAAGTGAATCGCATATATCTAAAACATGGGGACTTGGGATCTTTAGTAGAATATTCATTATCTCAAAAGGTTGCTAAACCGTTGTTAGGTTATTCACCTCTTACTTTGGCAGGGCTTTATCACACGTTGACTAAAATAGCCCAACTCAGCGGAGTGCGCTCACAGTCCACTAGAAGGAAAATTTTAGTCGGCCTGCTTTTGAAATGTACTCCATTAGAGGGGAAATATCTGAGTAAGGTTTTGACAAACGAGCTTCGTATAGGGCTTTCTGAAGGTCTTTTGATAACTGCAATCTCCAAGGCATTTGGAGTGACCTTGGATAGTGTTCGAAATGCACTACTCGTAACTGGTAACATATCACAAATTTCACTCTTGGCCAAGAAAAACATGTTGAACACCGCAAAGATGCGGCCACTATCTCCCATCAGTTTCATGTTGGCAGATGTCATGTACAGTCCAAGCGAAATCGTAAATTATTTTCAAAAGGACTTAATTGCAGAATACAAGTATGACGGGATAAGAGCTCAAGTACATATTCATGGAAACAAAGTAAGAATATTTTCAAGAAACTTGAACGACATAACCGCATTTTTCCCTGAATTGGTTCAAGGTGTATTGGAAAACATTAAACAGAGTAAGATGATTCTTGATGGCGAGATATTGGCAGTTAAGAATGAAGAGGTTATGCCATTTCAATACCTGCAAAAAAGGCTTCATACAAAGAACTTGACTCCCGACAGTACCGGATCTGTTGTTGGAGTACTTTACACTATCTTTGATGCACTTTACATAAATAAAGAATTAATAAATCTGCCCTTGATTCAAAGAAAAGGTATTCTAAATAATGTTAAAGTCACTCAACCATTCGCAATTGCAAAATGGAGACTGGTTAATTCCGAAGAAATAATTTCCGATATGTTTTCTGAGAGCAAGAACATGGGTTACGAAGGACTCATTCTGAAAGACCCACAATCAGAATATCAGATAGGCAAGAGGGGAAGGAAATGGATTAAGTTCAAGAAAGAGCTTGATACACTCGATGTTGTCGTTGTAATGGCAGAGTATGGCCATGGCAAGAGGGCTGGAATGCTATCTGACTATACTTTCGCAATAAAAAAATCAGAAAATGAAGATAAGCTACTTACAATTGGTAAGGCGTATTCAGGGCTTAGTGATAAGGAAATTAATGAGTTGACATCAGAATTTGGGTCGATTACTGTAAGATCAAATGGATACAAATTATGGGTAGAGCCAAAAATTGTCTTGGAGGTTTCTTTTGACAGTATCCAAAAGAGCGAACGACATGAAAGTGGATATGCACTTAGATTTCCCAGGATAAAAGCTATTCGCCGAGACAAGGGTTTAATGGATATTGACAATTTGGGCAAGGTTCTTGATATATATTCAAGACAAAAATCAAGTAGCGGCTAATTACTGCTGGACCGCCGTTCAAATTAATCATTTTATATAAGTTGAAAGTAAATTAATCCCTTGATCCGGTGATCAAATTCCTTTGTCATGGGCTATTGCCTATCTTACTATAATTATGACATTACTTAGAACCAGTAACGCACGCCTAGTGAAGAGAATATTAATAGAGCAACGGCCCCCAAGCATAACTGAGTATAGTAGTTTAATCCTGCCAACTCGATGAGCATTTTACGTAAGTTTAATTACAAGATAGTGTAAATATTATATATCTGACATGTTGGAATCGATTGTAGCATCTTCATTAATATTTTCTATAATTGCAATGGGATTGTCATCTGTTAGGATATTCCATTCAGTGATTAAGACAGCTCATTCCCGGAAAGAAAGTAAACTTAAGAGGCAAGCTGATCTTTTCTTAAATGTGACGAATATAATTAGGATATTAGACAATCCAAACTTTATTCAATCCAAAAGGGCACTCAGAAAAAATAAAGTATTGAATCAGTTAAAGGAAGGAAATGAAAATGAATATGAAAATAATAATTATAATAATCTTGCCCTTCAAGTTGACCTTTCAACTGAAGAAGCCGCAAAAAACGTAGCGTCTACGTATGATAGATTAGGTTTTATGTTAAAGCATGATGAAGAATTAGAAGAAGAATTTATTCATTGGCAAAGCTTTGTCATTGCTGATATGTGGTTACTTACAAAAGACCTTATAACTAAAAAATGGCGAGCAAGAAATAAAATGTATTTGAAAGAATTTGAAAGACTGGGCAACAAAGCATTAGTTCATGAAAATGCAGATAAAATAGAAAAGATCGTTTCTTGATCCCGCAATAATAATTACTTCGGTTTTTCACCCTGTTCTTATATGGAAAGAATCAATCTACTACCGAGAGGAGTAGATAATTTTTATTGCAATAAATCTTACCTTTAGAATTCTAAGATTGTGTATGATATAATTTCATTTGAAGTATCTAAGACACCACAAATCACAAGTCTGCTACATAGCTTCAATTTTAAAAATTAACCTAATTTTCTGTTCTAGTTCACTTCCCTTTCTCTACGGTAACTGTACAAGAAAAGCAAATGTTATACAACCGGTTGCATATTATGGACTAAGTGAAGAAATCACGGAGTTACGAAAAATATGAGAAGAAAAGTGATCGTTTTGGAGGATCAAAGGCACCTAAGAATCCTGTAAGTGTTGGAGAAGAATACATCGTAACCATTGAAGAAACTAGCAAATCGGGCACAGGAGTAGCCAAAATTAGAGGCTTTGTAGTCCTTGTTAATAACTCGAATCCGGGAGAAAGGGTCAAGGTTAGAATCAAGCAAGTGAGTCGCAATCATGCAGTGGCTGACGTCTTTAGTAGTTAGTACGTCCCCCATTCCCCGCAATAAATGGGGGAGAAGGAAAAGTTCGATTGTTCTAGGTGAACCGTCTTCAACGGTCATTAGTGCCTGACTGGATAGAAGAGGTTTCTAATTTCCGGTATAGTACTATTATCTATCGTCCTGCCGTCATTATATTATTACTTTTAATATTACTTATCAGCAATTGGTAATGGTAATGACTGGTGAGCCGAGTGTCTGCAAAATGAATGTCAAGCACAATAACATAGTAATATATACGGGGAGTGACAATACTAACTATGTCACCAACAAACAAGATTCATTTACTTGAAATTATGAGAGAGTGTATGGAGACCCCGGAAATAAATGAACGTGCGATCTTGCTCGAACAATTAAACAATTCACTTCCAATCGAACATAAAATTCAGATACCTCATCTCCTCACTAACACCTTAATCAATAACTACTTATATTCGCTTGAAGAACATTTTTTTTAGCTTATCACTGATATTTGAAGCTGGAAACGCTAGCCCCGTTCACACAATAACTACTAATTTTAAGAACATGATGGATAGTCGTGTCAGATTGAACCTTTTAGTAATGTGATTCCCGGGGTATCGTGCCTTTTCCCATGAGATATAATTTATCTTTGTACTCTACCACAAATGGATTTTTATGAATTTTTCTTATGTAATCCTTTACGAATGAATCAAATAATAGTCCATAGTTCGCGTTATTTCTATCGAATTGTTGGAATTCTAAGGCTTCACGAAACTTTGTGGTTTGCCTAACTCTCTTTTCATATTCACGCTTAGTCATACCTGACAAAATCTCTCCATCACTTCGTCTTGCTTCTATCGTATCTGCGCTCGTTTCGGTAATATCAAATTCAATCGGTTCGTTCATTTCTTAACCCTCCTTGGCATATTCCAGTACGGGCTCTTACATTTAGGGCAGATAATAGGATCCTTTTTCTTCCGTGCATCGTATTTTCGTGGAATCCAAATGTGTCCACATCTTTCACATTTGTAGCCTTCAACTGTAACCTTACCCATACTCATCAGTATTTACCTCTAATAATATATCCTTTAGGTATATCCTTATAATCCATGGTACTGATAGGCGTGAACTTACTTATTAAGTACATGGCAATCCAATATACCCAAAGATATAATAGCTACCCTTTACACTATACTCATTAGGTATAGCAACTCTATGTAAAACCCTGCATCTATTGCAAGAAGGAAATCAGAATGAACAAATGGCTCGGCAGATGGGATCCTTCAGACTTAGATGCTGGGACTCACCGCTGCGAAGCAAAGAAGCAACAGCAATCAAAGCAGTTCCAGAAAGAATTGAAGCCGCAACTCAAGAACCTGCTAGAGGCACAGATCCTTTTGGAAGTGATGGATGGCAGGGTTAAGCGGGTGGAAAAGACGCTGTTCAATGATGCGAATTGACTGCTAGCGGATAATCATTGAGAGGGCCCCGCTTCTGGACTCTTACATAAACAACCTTTGGCAGCGCAATCATAACTGGCGCTTTTGTGAAGGTACTCGCCGCCACAAACATCGATCTCATGTTTGCAATTAATACACTTCGTCATTGTTTATGATATAATAATTCTCAGATGATTATTTAAGCATGAAAGTCACCTCTCCATAAATTGAGCTACATCACACCATACAATTACAGTATTTCTTAAAAACAAGAAGAATATGTGGGCATTTCTCGTGGTATAGCCTTATTATAACATGAATAATATGTCTAGTCCATGATCATCACGCCATACAATAGATCTCGGATGTCTCCAAAGGTGCGTGATTGCATATCTGAACTTGAATCTCCTGCTATCAATCCCAAGAAAACTTAACGACCTGAATGATGCCCACGAAATGGGCGATTTGGTAGATAATATCAGGTTGAAATGGTATCAGGATTACAAATCAGAAAGTGGTACTAATCACTCAAAACGTCCAGTCTGATTCCGAATCCGAAATCAACTTCCTATAACCCTCTCTGATGCTGCATGAAGGGGATTATCAACTATAGAAGAATAATAAAATGTGACTGACTGGGAGAGCGTAAATCAATTGCATTCCTTTCGGTCCAAATTTAACAATAGTAACAAGTTTTCAGGTCATTTAAAATCCCTTGAAAGGATTAATTCTTGTTAAGATTTACCTTTTGATTGTATACAGTCGGAAATCGCAGCCATCACACGAATAGTATAGATTGTCAAAATCCGAGCATAGCGTCATCATATCATAGCATCTTGGACATTCGATTTCATTTTCTATGACTTCCCTGACTGGGTTTTGTTGAATACTCCCATTTTTAATTAGGGATTCAGATTCTAATATTTGACCATTCCGTTTCAGTCTTTTTCCTAATGATCTCAAAGCTACTTATATCATTCCTACAAGGGTTGAAGAATGACGTTCGAGCTTAATCCGCAATCGCTATATTTGCTGCCACGAGTCATCTTCTTCCGATACTACATATATACATGCCGAACTATATCAATGATTGGCAACGTTTATATATGATGGTAATGCCATGGCTAAGTTGAGAACTGTCTGATTTTCTTGTTAATAGTAAACAGCAACAGAATCAACTTAGGCGTCCACCATTTATTACAACCCACAATGATTATATCCTACCTACATCACATAATACAGTACATGATATCATCAAGTCAGGTAGTGGCATGGATTGATATCAAAAGGCAGTAGTGGTATAGACGATGTGGACTTTGGAGAGGTCAGGGAAGTAGATTCAGATTATGTTATTACTGAAAGTGGACTTATCAATAAGGAGCGGTTCCATATTCCGAAGCAAGAGGTACAAGGATATGATAATAACAGGGTTCACTTTAGGCTAACAGAAGAAGAAGCAAGTACACTGTATCTGAGGCATTAGAGGGGTAGGTACGGAAACAAAGCATCAATAGACTAGAATTTATTCATTGACTTTGTGCATATGTCACAGTATCTTTCAAGAATGGCGAATATGGTTTATGAAGAAGCCAACTATTAATCCAGCTTAAATAAATATGGGAATTAGCCGAATGAGCAAAATCATTTTATATATTGGTTGACTCAACATTGCTTTGGTAGGTAGGGGAAACTTAAACGCAATGACAAATTTCCTTACAAAGTTTTACGTAAAGTATCGCAGTACAATTTCTCTCAACAAGGATTTACTACTATCAGGCTTTGTTGGTATTGTCGTTAGTCTTGTAGTCGCATATGTGTCTACACAGTATTCTAGTAATGATGTTGCCAATTCTGCACTCACCGTAATAGTCGGATTCATATTCGCTAAAGTAACTTTTGTTATCCTCTTTCATCTTGACAATAAGAAGAAGTATACGGTAAGATTTAGTGGCAAGTTGAATCGTCCTCTTCTAAAACAAATAGTAAAGAAAATGATATTTGCTGATTCTATATTTGATATTATCAATAATGTATCAAGATTCTTCATTCTGCTTGAATTATTGAGAATAGATTATCAGCCCGTGCAAGCCACTATGATAGCATCCATTATAGCCTCGTCTTTATCCTATTTGGCCATAAATTTATTGCTAAGACGCTTACATGTTTTCAGCCCAAAGAAAAACAAATTTAAGTTATATTAGAGCGTCTTAGAAAAGTTTCAAAACTCCAGTATTCTGAAATAAGAAGTCAGGAGGAAGATTTTTTTCAAAATAGTTTTTAGCAACATTGGGCAGCAGCGATAATATCTGATTAGAGACACCATATGCTAATCCTATCGGAGCTAGTCCGTATAACGGACCTTTAATCAGCTCATATAGGCTTGGTGGCATCCCATTTTTGTCTACCGTAGTCATTGTTGCAATAACATCTTGAGCCATACCCAGCACCTCTCCGCTATTGGGATCTACAATAGGGGAACCACTAGAACCTCCCATGGCAATAATATCTGTTTGTATTCCCCAGGGATTTGGATTGTTATCAGTGGGAAATAATCCCGCAATACGTCCGAATTGAATTATTGGATTCAATCGAATTCCCATAGGGTCCTCATGATTATTTTTATACAAAATCAACGATATTCTACCACTGGGATAACCACACATTGCAATCTCTTCGTAAAGTTTCAAGCGACTAGGTTGCCTGATATGTAAGAAGTTATCTGAACGATAATCTAACTTTCCTATGCCTAAATCTAAATCTAGTGATCCCGTAAATCCCGCGGCTTCTGTGAGTGAAGGAAGTCTGATCGCGCTTTCTATATTATAGGTATTAGACTGTAGCTGCTCACCTCTGGAAGTAATGTTGAATGCGGAATAAACACCTTCGATTCCCTTACCCTTTTCCTTATAATAATTATTATACTTAATGCATTGGCTAAAAACATGAGCAGAGCTAACAATATATTCTCCTCCAATGAAAAAACCCGTGCCAAAACTGGATAGAATATCTCCTGTATCCCTATTTGCAAGACCTATTGCCACCGTGGCAGACTTGACCACGCTGAACACGTCAGTATTGATCATCAATAGCGTATTGCCGGTATAAGATAATAATTGTTTATAATCAGTAAAAAGAATTGAAGTTTAAGGTAAAGACGGCGAAGAAAAATCATGAGGGAATTACCATTAACTAACTAATATTCCGGTCTTTCCAAGAGTATGAACAAAGAGAATATAAATAAATTGAAGGGGGTACTGTTACGATAATTAAGAAACGAATGTTAGAATTACAACCAAATTAACACATATCATAATCCAAACGGCAGCATATTCATGACTGTAGGGACCGCTGTCATCGCTCTATTCCCATATTACATCTGCTTCTCTCGAGGCAGTTAGCCTTTCTTAGCGTCAGCATCAAATTTAGCCTTACCTTCTTTGTATATGCATTTCAAACACCACCACTTGCCAATTCTAGTTGGGTCATTTAGAGGAACCAACCGATCGACCGAATCTCCACAGTTATCACATTTTTTACCTTCATGATTAGTCATTAAATCGACCATAAGGAATGTTAATATTTAAAGATACTTTCCTGAGATCAGTCTTTGGTGTCAGAAGTTCACTAGCCGTTCCTTTGAATTTGTTATTTGATTCTATGAAATAATCGGACGTTATCTTCTATTCCCTCTTCAGCCATCACCAGTCAAGAACATTCACGACACGACGTCTGAGCAGTCTGACTATTACGACTTGGCATTAATAGACTTTGCCTAATCTGAAATACATAGATCCATCCAATGGAGGCAATGTTTCTTACCTTCTTCCATAGGGTGGTTATGAATATTGGTAAGGTTAGATATGATTCACTTAAACCTGAACTGTCATATGGAATTGGCGATAGTCTTCCTTTTATAAAACAAAGTTCTACATTCTAATGATGAATGCAAGATTAACTTTAGGAGTTCTCGTCGTGCTTTCTCTTGGGATGCTGTCCAATCAGGCTGAAGCACAAGATTTCAATAAGACCTTTGGAAATGTCAGCAAGAGTCCTAATGATCCAAGTAATCCTGAAAACATAATCATAAAATATTGTATTCAAAATGCTGATAAAGTCGCTCAAGGTCATGACGTAATCCAGGATCTTGTAATTTCTGGATTGGTTTCCAATTCTTCATTTGGTGGAAAAACTTGTCCACAAGTACAAGCAGAACATGAACGGGATAGGATAAGGCAAGATTTTGAAAATATAGATCCTTTAAGAAACTCATTAGGTAATGGAACTGCGGATAGATAACGCAATACTTGTAATCCATGATACTAATAGGGTGAACTTATTAAAGTACATAGCAATCCAATATACCCAAAGATATAATAGTTACCCTTTACACTATACTCACTAGGCAACTCGAACTTCCCTAACAGTTCGTCCAGGAGCTCTGAAGTATAATAAATATTTTGATAAGTTAAACTAGGATAAAGGGTTCAAAAATTCTGCCACTGTTTGTCATGGCGACTCGCATGACATTGTTCAGAGCAAAAATTGTCATCACATGTCTGGCAGTATATCGGATAATCTTGAATCTTTTTACCGCAACTGCAACAAGTCATAGACATATCCACTTTGTTATCATCTGTATATACTCAGAAAGATTATTAGGTTTATCGTTATGTGCGTTGATTTATTTTTTGCATGGTATTACATTGCGATATTAAAGTACATTCAGATTGATTAAAGTGGTCAATTTAAGAGAGAATTCATTAGGAGGAGTGAGAAAGCGTTTTAATCCAGTTTAAATTTGAGTCTTCTTTCTTTATTTGAGGATACAACTTGATCCTAATTGTATTCAGCTTACTTTTCACTTAGTTCCCATCTCATTTATGTTCAAAATTCACTTGAGACAGAGTATCAAAAATGTTAACTTAATGATATATACAACCACTGACTAAGTATAGCGTGTTAGATTGTATATCATGGAAATGGTGGGTATGATGACTAAACCCTCCAATGTACGTCGTCGATAATCATAAATGGCTCTTAGAATCGATTGCTTTTGTGTGCAGTAAATTGAATGATGGTCTAACCCATCAAGAAATATGCAGTTATCTACATGTAAATGACGACTACGAGAGGGAATTTC
>JBIOZE010000099.1:0-24412 GCA_044870745.1 Nitrososphaeraceae archaeon
CTGCTAGCCAAGTTTACGTTAGTCCCTATTACAGTAAATTGATCTCTGACGCCGCTTCCCAAGAGACCAACTAGCACGAATCCAGTATTGATACCACATTTTATATCTATATTTAAATCATAATTGGTAACCATTTTACAAATTTCAATCCAATTTTTACTAAGGATTTTAAAGGCATTTCTTAGCTTTAACGCCGCAAGGACTGCATTTACTGCACCACTGGTTCTATCGTCTTTAGTTTCCTTAAATCCAAAATAGGCAAGTATTCCGTCACCAATAAATTTATCTACTATACCATGATATTCATGGATTATAGGAATTGCCATTGCAAAGTATTCGTTCAAAAATACTGCAATCAACTCTGGATGTTCCTTGAGCTTCTCGGATAAATCCGAAAAATTACTAATGTCCCAAAAAACAATCGTCATTAACCTGTTTTGAATCAGCGCAGCATGCGGGTCACTAAGATATTCAACAATAGCTGGGTCTACTTGTCTCTGAAGTCGAGTTAGAATTTTTTGATTGTCAGCTGCGAATAACGATGAATTATTGCCATTTGAAAGCTTTAGTTGTACACCATTAGTATCAATTTGGCCCTTGTCCTCTTGAAAAATTGAAATTAACCCCCTTTCAAGTGGATGAATCGAACAAAAGTAAGGAATAGATCCCTGATTGGTATCAATCTTAACCGTGGTTGACTCACCAGGCAACATGCTCCCAGTTTGAAAAAATTCTGTTGGTAATGAAGAATCGCCATCTCCTGAAGTCAGTTCGTGTACCTTGGTGTCTCTATTAATCCACGTTATTGACTGACCTTTGAGAATTCTTACTATTCGAGGTTCAAAATACTTGATTTCCGCTAAATTCCCCTCTGACCTAGGAATAATTACGTAATGATCCAATTGGATGTAAATTAAGCTGATGGATTTATAATTCTACTTTGTATATCATTCCATCGCTCTCTACAAACATCTGGAGTTTGGATATAGGATTAAAGGTTCCTCGGACAGAGTTGCAACATCACTTCCAGCTAAATTCAGCTGCACATATTCTATCAAAGTAGTTTATAATAATAATTATTACAAAATAGATTCTCTAATATAGTAAAACAACAAATGTAGAAATACAGCAACTATTTAGATATACGAAAGTTAGTTTTATCATCATGTGATCCAGATGATATTGAAGCACGATACTTTCCGGTATTGACTTGATCCCCTTTAGAGTCATGCTGGTCCCATGAAAAGGTCTTTGATCCTCCAGAATCTAGCACAAACTTTTTGTCAATACTAATTGGATAGCTTTCATGTTCTTCGATATTCTTAACTTTTAGATGTGTATTAGATTTTGAAAATACTATTGGATCAGAGCCACGATTTTTAACGATAATCTTTACACTTTCTCCTTTCTTGTAATTATCTTCATCTGTTGAGATTGAGAATTCCTTCTCATTTTCTCGTTCGTTCTTTTCGGAAGACTGAGACTTGCTATCCTCTCTAGAATTACAGTTTACTACGCTATCGGTTCCCGAAGGCGACGGACATAAATCTGTCGACGGACATCGACCAGGTGTATCTACTAACTCTCCGCTCGTACAGCGCACCTGCCCTTGAGCAAATACTCCTAATGGAAATAGAAAGCTTAGACCAAAATTGTGGAACAAGTTAACTGACGACGTTATCAGTGATACACAAATAATGAAGACTAGGATAATTTTGAACATGCAATTATTATTACTACGAATCCATATAAAAATAGAATGCAGTGTTGTAAAATTCTAATCCAATCGAAGCAAATCTTCCTAAATAGTTAGTATATTTCTCCCTAGCACATTGAGAACGATTAATTAAATTACATAGAATTCTTTACGTACATGTAATTATTCTTATTCTAGAAAGTAAGCAAGGTTATTTAATGCATGTACTCTGGTAGTCAACTGCATGAAATATTTGCCAATAACAAATACTCAGTTATCAATACTTAACGTTTTGTTAGTAGGTTCATTGGTATTAACGACCTCAGTGAATCTCGACTCCACTTACGCAATATCAGACATACCAACTAGTAATACTATAAAAACAAACATTGACAATAGTCTAGAGTTAATTACCGAAAATGTCTCATCTTCCATTACTGATACAATAGATAAGGTAATCGCCGATTCACTAGATGGGGTAATGGAAAGTACAATAAATTTGCTCGTGAAAAATGCAACTGGCGACAATAACAACTTATCAGACGTGAGTTTCGATCCCAAAATCCCTTCAGGCATTGATATTTCTTGAAATTAGTCTAATCGGAGTAAATCCAACCTTTTAGAAATTCACGTCGTTTGATTTAACAATTTCTAGTAATTTTGTTAGATAAAACGTGCTACAAATTCAGGAACAATGAAAGGACAGTCATAAATATTCAATGACTTAGTTCATAAGGATTCAAATGAAATACAGAAGCAGGTCAGATATTATTGGACTGATCCTAGAGGCCGCTAACGAAAGAGCTACGAAGACAAAAATTATGTACAAGGCATTCTTGTCCTTTGCTCAAATGAGGGAATATCTCTCAACGTTGTTAGAAAAGGACTTGATAAGATACGAAGAAGGGAGTGGAAAATATAAGACAACGGAAAAGGGCATGCGTATGCTACACATCTATACCCAAATCAATGAAGAATTTAGCTTACCTGGCAACTCATTAGTATCCAAAGAAATAAACGGTTAATATGTAAGCTAGTAATCCTCTATTGGCTATTAATCTCAAGTAAGGTTCCGATCAACCTCTAGCTAGCTAGCCAGATTCGACCCTAAAATGTTACTAAAAATCCGAAATAATATATGATCTACTGCAATTTGTTTCGCCCATACTATTTTGTCTGTCAAACAATTTCAATTTCTAGTCTACCAAAAAATGAATTGCCCACTTAAATGTCAAATAATCTCACAAGATCATGGAGTTTGTACCCCCCGTCTATGTTTTCCTGTGATCCGTTAATTTTCTATTGGTACAAATGTTTCCTAGCTCAATAGAGATCTATATTTAATATATTCATAAAGTATTTCAGATGAAATTGGGTTACATCTAACTGAATCAAATGGTGGATATGTATGTTCTTGCAATTTGCGATTTCGGACGTTCTGAATCGATTAGTTCAAAACTGCATGAGATTAGTGAAGTTGCCGAAATACATAGACTATATGGATGTTTTGATATACTTGTTAAGATGTCCGGGTCTTCGACTAAAGAGTTAGAAGATATTTATTCAAAGATAAAATATATGGATGGAATCAAGAATGCATCAACATTGATAGGATTTGGTAAACATAATTCACAATAATTAGACCTAAATACATGCTTAGCAGTTGAAGCCAATTTCTGGCCTAGCTTTCAGTAACTTCGATACCTCGCCAAAATGCAACATGCCCCTTAATGTCTTTTGCTGCTTCCATCGGTTCTGGATAGTACCACGCACAGTCTCTATTATCCTTGCCATCAATTTTCACAGTATAATAGCTCGCAGTTCCCTTCCATCCACATCGGCTATGTGTTTCACTTTCGTGAAAAAACTCTCTTTTAATGGATTCGGGCGGAAAGTAGTGATTCCCTTCAACAACGATAGTCTTGTCACTCTCAGCTAAAATGGCACCTTGCCAGACTGCCTTCATAATACATTACATTGCACAGGACATAATTTTAGCATTGTGGTGGTTAAGTAATCCGTACTTTACCGAGAAAATTGCTCAATCCTAATGCATTCCGACAGACATGCTGTATATTCAGAAAGAGAATACCAGTTAATCTAAACGCCGTAGTCGATTTCTAAGCAATTAATGTTTTAATCCTAATTAAGAACGAGTCTGGAGCAATACGGAGTCGTCTTCTGCAAAACCTTAAAAATTCTTCATATTTTAATCGTCTTCTTTCGGACTCAGTATTCTTGATATCCTGTATTTCCTTGGATGACTGACCTAGTGATTCCAAATAAGCAATCGTAAAATCAGAATCATGAATGGATCCAAGAATGTCCTGGATTCTTTGGAGTGTTTTTCTCATTTGCAGTAAATCTTTGTTCCCTTCTGGTGGTAATTCTAACAGGTACCTTAGCTTTTTGCAATCCTTTCTTAAACCATGTAATTCTTCTAACTTTGAAGAATTGGTAATAACAACTGGAAAAGCCATTTCAATGCTCGATACGTACTGCGATAATATTTTACTAAATTTCCTCTGCAGGTCCTTTTCTGTTACATTTATCCTGTCGATTAGTTTGGTTGTGTCTGTATTTTTTAGAGAAAGAGCGATCTCCTTAGCATGCTCTAACCTTGCTTGTTTCGTTGTCCTCAATTGCTCGATTATTTCCCTTTCTGTGTCATGAAGGTAACTTTGCAGTTTTTCTTGAATGATATCCATATCTCTAATTTCACTGTTCACCTTGAACAGCGTCTTGCATGTTAAAACATATTGAGATAGCGTTGGTGAAGCACTCCTATTTTTCTTTGATAACGCAGAGAAAGCAGCATTAAGTCGCCTAATTGAAGTTCTAAGATCATGAATTTGCTTCTCATTCGGATCTTTTACGTATTTTGCAACGCGTCGGTCTACCCTTTGAATACTTTCGTTCAATCTTGTCAAATAAGGTAATAGATTTAACACGTTCTGTTCAGTAAGCGTTCTATTTGCATATTAGTGTTCTTCTACATTTTTCGCATCAGGATTTAATTGATTAATGGCGCATAATAACAGACTATGAGGATTCAAATTGAACTTGTTATACTGCGCTGCAAATCTTTGCAATAATATTGAAAAGCTTTA
Organism: Nitrososphaeraceae archaeon; assembly: GCA_044870745.1. Taxonomy (GTDB): domain Archaea; phylum Thermoproteota; class Nitrososphaeria; order Nitrososphaerales; family Nitrososphaeraceae; genus TA-21. The sequence continues at coordinate 4,807 of JBIOZE010000099.1, forward strand.
CTAATCGATTGGTTCAAATGTCATATAGTAATTGAATTTGATATACCTCAAGCAATCTGTCTTATACGAAGACTGAGAACACCTTCACTACTGTACAACTCTCCAATTCCTTTGAATTCATTACCTTTTTTTAAAAGATCCCTTGGGCCTTCATAATCGTAATGATTCAATCTTGCGTGCCATTTACCATCAACAGTAACTATTGCCCTTCCTTGTATTATTTTTTCTACATAAACATCATATATTTTTCCAGGACTTTTCTTCAGATTGTCAATTAAAGCGACTGTATCATCATCAATCCATTCTATCCGCTTTAGCTTCTCAAGTTGTTGGAGTGCTTCCGTTGCTACCTGATTATCTAAGCCGATATTATCACAAACATAATCAAAATTTAGTCCAGATTTCCCTGTCCCAGCGAGCAGGGAATGAATGCGCCTGGCGGCCCTGTCCACTTGCCTTCTAAATTGACCAGTTAACCTCTCCTCTTCTGATGTTAGTAATGATTGTCTTTTTCTTTGCACACTCTTATTCACATATTTAGAAACGTTAGATATTGAAGCTTTTGTAATATTATCATTAGAAGTAAGTATTTTGGTCTCCACTTCATTTCTTAGCCTTAAATCATTTCTTCTAATAGTTGAACGCAGCATTAGTAACTCTTCATCCGTTATGGGGTTCGGTGGAATTATACTTCTATTGGCCGGCTTAAGTTCGGCATCGACTAAAGAAAGTACCTGCTTCATTTTCTGAACACGTCTTTTACTGGCATTTAGATACCGCTCGTCAATGGTATCTTTCGCAGCAAGAATAATTACGCTACCAGCAGTTTTTCTGCCCGTTCTTCCCCGTCTTTGGATATATCTAATTTCACTAGGGATAGGCTCGTAGAAAATGACTAGGTCCACCTCTGGTATATCCAGCCCCTCTTCAGCTATAGAAGTTGCCACTAGAACATCAAACTCGCCTTCTCTAAAGGATTCTAGAATATTGGTCTGTTCATCCTGCTTCATTCCTGGATCACCCTGTCTCTTGGCTTGACCCACAAATCTTGAAGCTCTTATTCCATTTTCAGAGAGGATCTCTACAATATGTTTTGCAGTATCCCTATACTGTGTAAATATAAGAGCCCGTGAATCATGGAATAAGTGATCCTCGGGCAAGGATTGTTCCTTGATATTACTATTACTCTGTTGAGTAAGTACGCCAGAACATCCATATCTTGTTTTTAAAATGTCTACAATATATTTAAATTTGGGGTGTTCAATGGACAACTTGTTTAGAAGTGTTCTTATTTCTTTAATCCTTGGATCATTTAAAAGTGACTTATGAGACTTGCCTCCTTCAGACTCTATTCTATTAAGGAAAGTGTCAAGCGAGTGAGAGCCCTGACTTTCAATTAGCTCAATGCAGTACATGAGGGAAAGAGCTGAACCCTGATATGACAAGGCAAGATAAAGAGGTCCCCTTTGTTCTTCCATAGTGAGTTCTAAATTATATCGAATTTGTTCCCCGACATTTATCAAATTTCTCTTGAATATCCATCTGGGATGATTAGCTATTAATCGTCGTTGAATGAGCCAGTTGAGCTTTTCTTCAAGCATGCTCTTTAATAACGTTCTGATGTACTGATACTCTGAAGGAAGATCAAACCATTCCCATTTTACTTCTATCGGATTAATATATGATTTTACATCATAATCTTCTTCACTTCTATACTGCACCTGTTCAATGAATAAATTATCACAAACTTCTTGTATTCTTTGTTTTTGAGAACCTGGACTTGCCGTAAGAGCTAATATTACAGGATGGATTGATTGTTTGATATATTCATTGGCTACAAAAGTATAGGCGTAATCTTTTACTGCCCTATGTGCCTCGTCGAAGACTAGCAAAATAAAATCCCTCAAAGATGTTCTATTTTCTTCGATATCGTTCTTGACAACTTCTGGTGTAGCAAAAATAAGTTTAATATGCGAATTATTCCAAACGGCTCTTCTTTCTGTAGGGTTTATTTTCCCAGTCAATAGAGCTACTTGATATTCCAAGATCTTCAAGGTAGAATAAAACGAGATCATATGCTGATTTACAAGTGGCCTCGTTGGAGCCATTATTAGGACTCGATTATCTCTGTAATTGTATAATGTATTTGCACAAACAAGCAATGAAATAATAGTCTTGCCTAGAGCAGTAGGTAAAATTACAAGTGTATTTTTGTCAATGGCAGATTGGCATATATTATTCTGATATGCTCGAAATTCGATGGATTCTTCCCGCAAAAGAGGATGACTTACGAAATGTTGAGATTTTTCAGTTTTACTATGCATTATTCATTCTAAATCTAAATAAGCTATGTGAAGATTAGTTAATGAATTATCGGGCATTGATTGTGCAATTCAACAATTTCACACTCCGATTTATAAATCTGACCTGTGCAAAAGATGAGACATCAAACTTCGACAATACAAGTCCCCTGATCATTTTCCATTTTGAAAAACAAGCGATTGACAAGGAAAGACTTGGATTTTAATTCTTGAATGTTAAATTTTTTTTTGAAAGTGCGGCATTCGAGTAATATGAAATAGAACGAAAAATAAAATAAGGGTTCGACAGGCTTTTGAGCCCGCTTAGCCAAATATGCTGACCGGTGCTGTGATCATAGCGGTTGTAGTAGTGTTTAGTGCCTCTGTACTCGCTGATTGCTCATCACACGGGTTATCAGAATCTTCATTGCTGTTGTCATCTGCCTCTTCATCTGAATTGCAATTAATAGCTAATTCGGTCTCTTCTGATTTGGCGTCTTCACCATCTTTGCCCTTGTTGTCATCGTTGTCATCCTTAGCTAATTCGGTCTCTTCTGATTTGGCGTCTTCACCATCTTCATCTGTTATACTTTTGACGGTGTATTGTTTTGCCGCGGCCACAGGAGCTGCTGCTGAAACAGCTGCGGATAATATCAAGGATGCTGATATGATTATCAACATTGCGAGATTTACCCCTTTCCATTTGTTATTAAGAATGCTCATATTGTTCTCTATCCAATGTTTTGCAATAAACTATATCTGCACATGCTGACTCTCGCCGATAACAAATAGTATAGGGATTGTAATCTAAAATGAGGGCACAAAATTCAACTAAAACAACTCTTCATCGTGATGAATACATTACGCATTTACACTGTGGCATGAAAATACTAGCTGTATCTTATCGTTTGACTGCCTGGTTGCTGGTATTGCATATCAACTATTTCATAGTAATACTACAAACGTCTACCTTCTGCATACCAATTTCCCTGTGGATTCTCCTGAAATACCACTATTACCCCCTCACTCTTCACGTTTAATACCTTACAAACATCTTCCGTAATTGCTTCTGCGAGTCTGTCTTTTTCTCTTTGGGTTCTGCCAGCATACATTGAAATAGTTATAATTGGCACAATTTGTAATGGACGAACGAATCTAATAAGATTTTAGATCGAATTATCATCGAAATCTTCTGCCTTAGCCAAAGTCTGGTCCATGAATGAATTAATGTGACAATAAGGAAGAACATTTAAGACCACTCAAACTAATATTAATAGTGTAAATCATTGGAACAGTCTGAGAATAAAGATAAACTTGCAGCAGATCATATGGCCAGGCTTTTGAAAGATAAGAACTTTGCATTTTTAGGAACTCTTATGAAAGATGGGAGACCGCATGTTACTCCGGTATGGATAGATGTGGAAAATGGTCTAATTTTGATTAATACTGCAGAAGGAAGAATAAAGCATAGAAATTTATCCAGGGACTCTAGGGTCTCCATATCACTTGTGGATAAGAATAATCCATATAGTATGGTTACAATTCAGGGAACAGTAGTTGACCAAACATTCAAGGGAGCTGATGATCACATTGACAAACTTGCAAAGAAATATTTAGATGCCGACAAGTACCCAGCACATTCTCCATCCATAAAAAGAGTGATTGTAAAGATCAAGCCAGAAAGAATATTCTATTTGCCACCAAGATATACAGACTATCTAAAAGATAAACACTGATAATAGACAAACATTGCTGAGGAGTCTACGCCTATCTTAGATATTTGTCCTTATTCCATCCTATCAGAAAATAGCTCAATTAGTAATCAAATAAGATGTTGAAATATAGAAATAATAAGTATATCCTACCTTCTAGTTAATTCGATGCAACTTTGAATACAAAAGAGGACGCCATAAATCTTCACAGGATGCTAAGAGGGAAGATCGAAATCCAAAACCGAATTTCAGTAGAGAATGCATTTGATGAAAATAAAGGAACACTTGGCCTAATTTACACACCAGGTGTAGCTTATGTTGCCACAGAAATCAGTAACAATAAAGAATTATCTTATGATTTTACTTCCAAATGGAATAATGTTGCGATTGTATGCGACGGAACAAGGGTTCTTGGTTTGGGAAATATCGGTCCGGAAGGTGCACTTCCAGTAATGGAGGGAAAATCTGTCTTATTCAAGATTTTAGGAGGGATAAATGCATACCCATTGTGTATAGCTACTCAAGATAAAGAGGAGATAATCAAGTTTGTCAAAATGATAGAGCCGATTTTTGGTGCCATAAATATTGAAGACATTGAATCTCCAAAGGTACTGGAAATAGTCGACAGGTTACACAAGGAGCTTCAGATCCCCGTATTCCATGATGATCAGCACGGTACAGCAGTAATTACCCTCTCTGCTCTAATAAACGCTCTACGACTCGTGCGCAAGGATCTGAACAATATAAGAGTGGTAATAGCTGGTGCAGGCTCAGCCGGCTACGGCATATTTAGAATATTGTGGAAAGCAGGATGCAAAAATATCGTTGTCGTCGATAGTCGTGGAGCCATTTATCAAAATAGAACTAAAGGTATAGACAGCCCATACAAGCAAGACATTGCTGAAAAATCTAATCCTATGAAACTGAATGGCACTCTTGGTGACGTACTCAAAGGATCTGACGTATTTATTGGAGTATCAGGAAGGGGCCAACTAATAGACAAAGAGTTGGTTCAATCAATGAATAGTAACCCAATTTTATTCGCGCTAAGCAATCCTGATCCAGAGATACTTCCACCAGATGCATTAGAAGCGGGTGCAAGTATCGTTGCTACGGGTCGATCAGATTTTGCAAATCAAGTGAATAATGCAGTGGTATTTCCAGCCATAATGCGATCCCTTTTGGATCTTAGAGTCAAAGGTTTGGATGAAGATATGCTAGTTTCCGTTGCCTACGCAATTGCCAATATCGTAGATACCGACCATTTAAAAAACGAGTATATTATACCGAAGGTAAACGATCCTCGCATTATTAGCATAGTTACCGCCACGCTGAAGGAAGCCATGAAGAAACACATCGAAAGCAAAAAACATCTATGAATGCCAGCTCAATCCTATCTGAACCAATAGATGAAAAAACTTACTCCAATAATGATCTGAATGGATCCATTCAAGATACTTTTACAGCTGAAGGTGACATCATATTGGCGAATCGATATTGATGCAGGAATCTGCCAACAGAGTCATCATACTCGATGCAAGAAAATTTCCTCAAGAAATATTGTAACTATATAGTTCATGTTACAATAAATGATCACATGCGGATACGTTGATAGGTCCTGCTCTCATACGATTTGTCATGAATGTCGCGAGAGCGGAAACTCTTGTTGTGTTGACAGCACAAATCACTGGATTCAGTAAAAACAAAAGTGTAATCTATTCTCCAGTTGATTCTAGCCAAACATGCGGTAAGAGCACAAATGACATCATAAAGGCACATATCGACGCATGTGATGTACTATTGAATCGCACCGAGGAAACATCTGACCAAATAATTGTTAAAAAGGAGATTGCGGATCTGAAAATGGTATTAGATTTAGTAAAATATGTAAGTTAGTCAGTTATTAGAATCATGGTTCCAATAGCACTAGAGTAAGACCAATTAATGCATTTGTGAATAGTTCTGAATCATTAAAAAATGAAATCTTAACCATAAATATCTTTTCAATTTTTTTATGTTCCTGAATTCAGGTAATTAAATATGGTATGTCAATCAGATCAACTTAAATAAATTAATACCCAGAGAAACACATGGCAGGATTTGTCAAAATAGAGAGGCCAGAAGGATTAGAGTGTGGAATCTGCAAAAAGACATTTGTTACTCGGGAAATTTTGATTGCACACAAGAGGGTAATCCATGATATACAAATAAAATTAGATGTCTAACCCAGTAATTTGCAAATTAACTTCTACAATTAAAGTGCGAAGGATTGTCCTTAATATAGATGGTTGTTAATATGAACATCACAAATATTGATGGCTCAAGTTGCAAAGTCGTTGGTCCATCGATATTGGTGCCATCTCGGAATACAGACACCAAATTACATTGTCAGCAGCAGTAATTCTAGATAGAAATCTACAGTCGGAATAGCCCCAGAAATCCGGTCTATGTAGATTCTTGTCTCGGCAACACACTCAATCTACAGAAGGAATCTACAGTTCTCCAGATGAGAAATTGGCATGTTCTAAGCATAATTCTACAGCATCTCGTCCGTATGCCTCAATCAAATATTGTCGACCCATCGAATCTGTAACTTCTACGAAGTAATATGGACCATCGCAGGTGATTTGAAGCTTATCTGAATACTTACTGACTATGCTATATTTGTGACTCATACTACCTGACATCAAGTTACGAAAGGCGTGAACAGCATTATTATACACGAATTTCATCCCACCCAGAAAAAATGTATTTCCTAAAACCCAAGTTATTAGGCAATATAATGGTGCAATACTTTGATATCCGTTACCAGCATGAACTATTTAGATCTATTTGTTCGCTTCACAACCACTCTGATTGGACAGGATAGTATACTTTTCTCCTAGTATCTTCCAAGCTGTTCCTTTCAATAATAAAGCCCTGACCTCTTAGATCTTCAATAGCACTTTGAATGGTTCTTCTAGGGAGACGCGTTATGCTGATCAAATCAGTCTGTTCAATTGGATATTTCGTATTAATCAGATAATAAATAAACTTGGAAGCTGGACCCCCTCCAATATCTTTCTGCATAAACGACATTCCAAATGAGGATTTGGAAAGAAATCCTCTTCTTTGAGATTCAACTGAAGCTACATGGTCCAAAGCAATTTCGGCAAGGTTCACTCGTTGACCAAACTCTGCTACAAGGGCTGACTGCTGAGATTCAAGGGGAGCCTCGAATATGAAGGTATTTGGGGGATACTTTGCAGTTAGCGCAGCCAGATAATTCCATCTAATGGCTCCACTCTCGTTGTATATACCAACATTGATTCCCTCATTTGCTTCTAGAATCACCTTTTTTGCACCCACACTTATTGCCTCTTCAATCTTTGACAAAGCTATATCAACACGAAGCTGATGACGAGGATCTTTCTTTCCGATCTTCCAATTAAATTTTAAATTTGCAGAGAGAATTGACTCTGTAATCACTTTCTTCCTATCCTTATCCAACTCTATGTTATTTTCCCCAATTTCAATAATATCGAACCCGACCCTCACAGATTCCTTGAGGAACTTGTCAAACGCATCTTCCAAGATAGCAAATTCTGTTAGAGTACTTCCTGTTGACACCATAATATCATAATCATGATAGAACTTTACCTTCTTCTCAAGAAGGGGATCGGGAATCAAGAGAGGAAATGCACTGTATATTTTAACAACATCTATCATGGTAGCCAATATCTCAAAATTTTCTCTGTCAAAGGACCTAAGTTTATCAATTGTGTAGGATAGTCCCTCTTCTCGAGGCTTCTTTACATCCACCCGATCTTTGGCAAGCTCTTCAAGCAATTATGGTTGTATGCAAAAATTGCATATATTAAATTTACAATATGCGTAGAGCATGCGTATAATACTGATTAATGATGATTGACATTTTGACGAAACAACACATTTTTTGCACGGACATTGTCAGAATCGGCTGGAATCTGGTAGATTCTGCTACTAGCAATAACTCTCACCTCGTCATTAAGTCAGGGCGGTCCATCTATGTTTTCCGCTGTTTTCTGGCAATGTCTGACAAGCTCCAGTCTATCCGTCTGACCTCCAAGAAACAATATTACGCCGGTAAAATAACTCGATAACAAAGTCTAGTATATACTACAGCCTCAAGTTTACTTACTACAGCCTCAAGTTTACTTACTACAGCCTCACAAAGGATACTTCTTAGGCGGGCCCATTCGGGGAAACACTGGCAAATAATTAATTAATAGTATAAAATTTCTTTATCCGTACTCATACAAATCCACTCGCTTGTTCCTTGCCTTAAGTCAATATCAAGCCGTCAAATTTGTTTTCATTTAGCCTTCTACTAACGCTGAATTCGGAATCTAGATAGATAACTATAATTTTCCCTGGTTAACTGGGGACTATTCTAAAGATCTTTCCCAGTCCTACAGACACCACATATAGATATCCATCTGGTCCAATTTTTAAATCTGTTATTCCGCCAAAATCCTGCCCAAATATTATTTCAGCGAGTCCATCGACGGTCGGATTCCTTATCACCTTGTCATTAAGCTGAGCAGGCAAAATAAGATGGGTTCTATCTGCGTTTAGCTTAAAGTAATATATTCTACCATGATGAACGTCTGCAACAAACATGTCATTTACATATTGTGAGCCCAACTTGTCAGAGGTCATAAACAAAATAGCAGTTGGCCCAGCCGTATTTTCCCATACTAATTCTGGATCTCTATAATGCCCCTTCCCGTCAAAATCAACCAACTCCGAAGGATCAAAACCAGGCGTTAATCTTGCCAGTCCATGCACCTGCACCCATCCACTATTAAATCCTGGTTCTACTAAATTTATCTCGTCGTCGTCTTCCGGACCGTTCTCAGTGGCCCATAATTTACCTGCTACTGGATCAAAGTCAAGACCAAAGCTGTTTCGTATTCCATATGCATAATATAATTTCAATGGAATTGAATTTCCTAGAATTCCTTCACCGACCGGCTGCCCATCTTGAGTGATCCTAAGTATGCCACTTCTCCCGTCAGGCTCTACTCCATCATTGTAGTTTTGAGTTTGAGTTTCTGTTTCCTCTTCTTTAAAAGAACCATCTATATCCCCAACAGGAACATATAGATTATTGTCGGGACCGATAATAATAGCACCTCCATTGTGTCTTGGGCCTGGTGTGGCAGGTAAATCTAATAATATTGTCGGATTAACTAATTTATCACCCACAAGTTCATACCTGTAGAGGCGATTTGCAAGAGGTTCCTTACCTTCTCTATCTTCACCATCAATTCCCTCTATTTCCGTATAATACAGAAATACATATGTGGTCGAATTATTTTTTGATATTGTAATTCCACACATACACCTTTCAACAGAGTTAGCTACGTTCACATCCAATAGTGGTTGATCTAATAAGTTGCCATTCAGTATTCTCTTGACAGTCCCCTTATCCTTCTCCAAGACCAGAATGTCATTTGATCCTAGAAAAGCCATAGTAGTAGGTGTATCCAAGCCTTCTACAACCTGCTCAACCTTAAGGTTGGAATCAGTAAGCTTAGGTTCGCCCTCTTCTACAAATTCACGTTGTCTAAACTGGTCTTGACTATATGCTTGATTAACTGGTAAAAATTGAATTAAGCAGCTGCTTAACAGTGCTATAAACATGAGACAAGAAAGAGATAAGACCAATACTTTCACTTGATGATTCTACCTTCTAAGTGCATTCTTGTAACGGCCATTTTAAAAACTAATTGGTACCGCCCTTAGTCAGCAATACATAGAGTTCCAGCCTTATCCATCAAAAATTTTCGTATAGGACAGCGGTATCTGTTTGTGATTAAGTTATTTACCATCTACAGAATGAGAATGTACATCTTTTAAAATATTATGAATTTGATTTCTAAATAGAGTTAGTCCTATTCTTTTAGCGTACGGTTGTCCTTTAACGAAGGATTGGGCCAAGTTTCTAACAAACTCTGTTTCTACCTTTGGTGGCATTGGAGGTTCGTAAGGGTCGACAACAGCTTCAATTAAAGTTGGCTTCTTTATTTCTTTATTCTTTCTCAATGCCAATTCCAATACTGGTTTGAGCTCATGTGGTTCATTAATTAAGTAACCCTTGCCTCCGCAAGCCTCAGCGAACTTCACAAAATCTATTGGAGTAAATTCTACCCCATATTCAGGATTTCCAAGAAAGCCTAATTGTTCCCAACGTATCATACCAAGGGTATTATTCTTTATCACAATTACTATAATTGGAAGTTCATGTTGAACTGCGGTTGCAAATTCTCCCATTAGCATGGTAAACCCTCCATCGCCGACGAAAGCTATACACTGTCTATCAGGATATGCAGCTTGCGCTGCAATTGCGTAGGGCAGTCCACATGCCATCGTAGATAAGGTTCCTGATAAAGAGAACTTCATTCCTTTTCTGATATTAATATACCTAGCAGCCCATGAAGTATTCGTGCCGCAATCAACAGAAATTATTGCGTTGTCCTCCAGGAATTCTGATACTGCAGCAGCAATTGCCTGAGGCTTGATTGGTTTATCAGTTCTGCTACTTTGCTCTTTCATTAACCTATTCCAATCCTTCATCGCTTGTTGTTTTGATTTAAGAAATTCCCTTTCTGCCTCATTCTGCCTGCTTTGTAACAATGGCAATAATTCAGTTAATACTAGTTTGGAATCACCTACTAATCCAATCTCAACAGGATAACGTAATCCAATATTGATTGGCTTGATGTCAATCTGTATACCTCTTGCCTGACCAGGCTTTGGAAGATAATCAATGTAAGGAAAAGAAGTTCCAACCATAAGTAATGTATCAGCCTCATTCATTGCATCAGTTGCAGGTTCAGTGCCTAATAGTCCAAGACCACCTATGCTAAGAGGGTGGTCGTCGGGAATTGCGGCCTTGCCGAGTAATGCCTTTACAATTGGAGCAGCCAACTTTTCTGCGACTTGTATGACTTCATCTCCTGCATCAAGAGCACCTTGACCAATGAGGATTACTATTTTCCTACCTGAATTGAGGATATTTGCAGCTTTTTCTATAAGGCCTTTTTCAGGTATGGTTATGTTCGCATAAAAGTCGGAGGTATGACCTGGTACCTTATGCCTAGAATATTCTCCCTTCAGTTTCAGTTCTTGAACATCTATAGGTATTGTTACGTGGCTAACACCTCGCAATGCCAATGCCGTCCGGCATGCAATATCGACGGTCATTTCAGCATGTTCAGGACTGTTGATCATGTTATTATAAACGGTAACGTCTGAAAACAATTGCAATAGATTAACATCCTGTTGGTAATTAGAATTCATAAGATCAGAGTACGTACTTCCAGTTATGGCTAGAACCGGGGTATTGTCCATCTTTGCATCATATAATCCGTTCAGTAGATGTATTGCACCAGGTCCCGATGTAGCAACACATACTCCTATTTTCCCAGTATATTTTGCGTAAGCACATGCCATGAACGCTGCAGATTCCTCATGCCTAACGAGCATGAATTTTATTTTCTGTTGTCTCGTTCTTAATGCTTCAATAAATCCGTTTATTCCGTCACCTGGCAGCCCAAAAATAACTTCGACTTTCCAATCGAGCAATGCCTCAGCTACAATATCAGCAGTCCGCATGCTTTCATACTCACTCATAACTCATTACTTGGCAAAATGGTATATGTGAGTTTATTCTTGGTTTAGACCTCTCTTAAGTAGACATTGATCAAAAGTATACGGCAATTCAGGTTCAACAAAATTTTACTTTCTCGTCTTCATCTTTGCGCTCGAGTGGGCGGCGTGTTTAGTTAGAATCCTTGCAAATGTTCTTCCATGCTGCAAGTAACTGGTCAATTAACCTTACATCTATCAGAATCGGACTAATCGTAGAGATTAAACTTGTATAATCTTACTATTCATCTACTTTTAGATGATTCAGTTTAAAGCTAAGCATCTCTTAAACGTGCAGTCACATAACAAAAACTTGTGGAATTGAGAAGGTTATCGACATTCACGTTAAGTGTTTTGTCCTTAATTTTGCTTGTAAGCATTCTAAATGGATCCGCAATACTCTTAAACAGTTCATGGGGCAATGACATAACGGGTACAGACGATAGCGATAATCTAGCAGGTACTATTAATTCTGATACTATTACAGGACTTGCAGGAAACGACAAGCTATATGGTGGTAGAGGTACAGATCAGCTCGAAGGAGGAGAAGGAGCAGATTATTTTGACTGTGGTAAAGGTACCGACAAAATTCTAGATTACAGTTCACAACAAGGGGATATTAGAGGAAGCAATTGCGAAGATTACTAATCAACAAGTCCAACGACTATATCACCAACTTGGCTAGTCCGTTTTGAGATAACGTAGATAATTATATAGTTAGATAGAAATGCAAAATATTCTAGTGGTAATTTCAGATTAAACTTTGTATTGAAGAATCTAATCGTTTCTTACCAGGAGCTGTTTAGAACTCTACTTATTCTTTGTTTAATATCAAAGTCTGAAAAGAAATATGACTACAAATACAAAGAAAACTACAATGCTCGTAGTCTTGTACATCGCGATTGTGGCAGCTATATCTGGAACGGCAGTCACAAGTCTTGTAGCACCAGTATTCGCTGGCGGAGATGAGAAGAAATGCAAAGACAACGGGGATAACAACTGCAATGATACTCATAAAACTCAGAAGATAAAGGAGAAGAACTACTGTGAGATAAAGAATACAAACAAGGATCACAGTTCAGATAACGAAAATTTGAATGAACTTGATTGTATTAACGATTCACAAAACCTGAAAGATGTAGAGCAAATCTTTGGACTAACTGAAGAACCCTTACAAGAAGATGCAGTAGAAGAAGAGGCTGCATAGTAATAGCAACATCAAAAGATTCTTAAAGAAAATATCAGATACGAATCATTTTTTTCTTTTTTTAATTTTTCGGGAATATTATATTCATATGCTTCTTCAACTATTATTTCAATCCCAAGTATCTTGTCGTGTGTGAGTCAACATCTAAAAAGTCCTCGTTGTTTGGAGTATAGACGAAATTGAAGGAAAAGAGTTTACAACAGCGATTAATTTTTGGACTTCACACAAATTAATAATATCATCATGGCAATAATGATTGTAGCATAGAAAAGACATATAGACTTTAGAGCCTACTTTCTATGTATTGAATAAAGATAATGATTTTGTGAAGGTTGCAAATACGAGCGATATTCAACCTAAGCAAATGAAAGAAGTTCAACTCGATGGTGAAATTATCTGTATTATTAACGTGAATGAAAAATACTATGCGATTAACAATGTCTGCACTCATGAAGGTGGCCCTTTAGCTGATGGCAAGGTTGAGGGATACGAAGTTGAATGTCCTTGGCATGGATCTAAATTTGACGTGAGAACTGGGGAGGTGACAAATCCTCCTGCGAGTGAGCCAGAACCGACTTACGAAGTTAAGGTTGAGGGTAACAGTATACTAATTAAGAAACAATCCGGTAAGAATGAACAAGAACAGCGACAGTCTATAATTTCTAGACCTACTGAATTTGTTCTTACAATATCAGAGAAGCAAAAAATGGAAGGTACAGATGTGATGTCGTTTAAGTTTAGTAGGGAAGACCAAGGTACACAGAATAGCAGTAAGCCGTCCTTCGACTATAGAGCAGGACAATTTGCATTTTTTGATATAGGCGGTGTCTATAATGATCCGAAAGGTCCAATTAGGCACTTTACAATTGCGTCATCCCCAACAGAAAATTTTATCTTGATTAGTACGAGAATCAGAGATAGTCCATATAAGAAACGACTTGCATCATTAGAGCCAGGTATCAAGGTTAAGGTAAAAGGACCAGAGGGAAATTTTGTTTTACATGAAGATTATTCAAAGTCAGCTATATTTCTTTCCGGGGGGATAGGTGTCACTCCTTTTAGAAGCATGATAAAGTATGTGACAGATAAGAGTTTACCATTAAAAATTGTGATGTTTGATTCTAATAGAGATCAAAAAAATATCTTGTTCAAAAATGAATTTGATGAATGCGCAAGCAAGAATAAGAACCTGCGGGTCATTTATACAATTACAGAAGATGGTGATCAAATACCAACTTCACCTTCTGATAATGAATGGAAAGGTGAGAGAGGAAGAATAGACAAGGCAATGTTAACTAAACACCTAGCTGATACTGAGTTAAAGAACTCGATATACTATATTTGTGGCCCTCCTCCAATGCTGAAATCAATCCAAAGCTTGCTTCAAGAATTAAGAATTCAGAAAGACCAGATAAAGGTGGAAGAGTTTACCGGATATTAGTATCTAGTACCATTAAGTTGTCAGACTTTGTCAAGAATGAAGAGAACAAGACTGTTGCAAGCGAAATGCTATCAGATGAATGCCTCAATTATCAATCGCTACTCCGTAAATCTGTACAGCGAACCCTATTGATAGCAGCACAGCGCCTGCTTGAGCAACGCGAGTTTCAATGAGCTTATGTTTTTTTTCGTAGACATTTTCTGGACCTTCATTCCTTGATTCCTTCTCGATAGTGTTTTTTGATCTGAAAATTCTACCGTATCCTAATAGCATCGATGCGATCAAATTAATTATTAGTCCCGTAAGGATGAAGATTCTAGTCAATGAGCTACAAGTTATAATACAACTTATACATAATTAAGCTGATCTGGCATATATGTTGTGAGCAGAATTGCAAGCACCTCCTGATCCTATACTTATAAATAATTAAGCTACCATCAAATTTTCACTGCCGATATTGTAAACAAGCATGTTCCTGACTAAGGTAAATTTCCAGTTGTGTCAAATCAATTACCTTTGCAAAAAGTATGAGAAAAGCGTTTGGAGGTATGGGCTAGCAACATCAAAATACTGTTTGAACTTCTCCTTTAGATTAGAAATGATGATGTCAAGCGTTTTAGTATGAATTTCACTAGTGAATTCACTTAGGATTTTCTTGATTTCTTCCTTTTCTGATGATGTGTGTGCACTTTGGTCTACCTCTGAAAGGACCTTCTCCAATTCGAAGAGAATGACTTTAGCTTCTACACTTGAGTTGTGTTCTTGATGCAAGGAATCAATGTAAATCACCGGGCTATTAAGTACGACCTTTTCTACATTATTATTGTAAGTTGCCCCTTCGCTTCTATTTCTGTCCATTCTCAAGATATTTAGGGACATGATGCTCTTTGTATTAGATTCAGGGTTCACGGCTTACTAATGCGGTCCTCCCAAACAATTGTATCAATATACATACTTTCATGTCCAATGCTTAAAATCCCCAGCTCTACTTATGGAGAGGGAGTGTGCCATGAGTAAAAAAAGACTAAAGATGACCAATTTAAGACATTTTGTACAATTATCGAATAGTGATATTCTATTCTTTTCGAGTCGACCTGTATTGGTTCCGTAGCACAGTTTGTTTGCAAACAGTTTGAAGTGATTGAAATAAAGTTAGTTGTAGGGTTTTTTCAATCGTAAATAGTGAAAGTTCATAACTCTCATCTAACGAGTTAGATAATTAGTTAAGCACGTAAATCACTGAGGAATTATTGGAAACTATCTGACAAAACTAAGATGATATTCTCTAACTCAATTAGGTTCGTCGTTACCACCAGTAGTAAGCCCTAGTTACATTTGCAATCTTGATATAAGGTCAATTTAATATTATCGACCAAACATTCCATTTCGTAAGCGTCATTTAATTCATTAAGTCTTTTTGGGTTTATGGCAAGAGATTCCAGCTCAGAGATACAATGTCGTACTCTACTAGACATCTTATGAGCTCTACTATAAGGTGTTACGATCATAGTTAGACATGATCTTCATGTTATTATAACCTACGTTCAAAGAGAATTCTAATTCCTGGTTACATCACTAAGATTAATCAATGCCCCCAGTTATCTATTTAGAGATGCTAACAAGAATATTCGAACATTCAGAGATTTTTACCGTTGTGATGTAGAACTTGTTGACGTGAGGTCAAAATAAGTGGAGGCCAAGGAAGTGATGAGTAAATTAGAATTAATATATACTATGTCATAAATAATTTTACAATCCATAGATTATGGAGACCTTGCATATGTACAACTGGTGGACCCCGATCGTCTCAATATGCTGTCCACCAGTTTAAAATTTAATTTGTAAAAAATTAATGCAGATCTGAAGAAAACATACTGAACAGTTACCAGATAGAATACAGTATTATTATTTAAAAATCAGCCAGAAATTTAATTAGCTATTCTTTTATTTTAGGTATTTAATCTCACTTCATGAGTTACCAGTTCGTTACTCTGATTCTTATCACTTTCACGATTTTGTCTCTTGGCATATATGCAAACTCGTTTGATTACGTGCATGCTCAACTCGTTAAAATGCCTTCTGTGAAAATCACCTCACCCACAGTTGGAGAACAAGTAAATATTTTAGATAATAACACCATTTTTAGTGGAATCTCCAGTGATAATTCAACAAGCACTTGCCAAGTTTCAGTAATTCTGAATAATATAAAACCATATCAGGCGACTAAACCGGCGGGGCCAAATGATTATTCCTCATGGAATCTAGTTCAAGGTCCTTATTACATCAATTTGAGAGAGGGACAGAATAAGTTAACATCAAAAATATCTTGCATTGCTAGCCCTACTAATCTAACCAAATGGTCAAGTGTGAACTTTACTGGTGTTGTAGACTCTAATGCTAGTACTCAGAATCAGTCTGCAGAGTTAATGGAGAACGAGACTTCTCAAGTACTTGATGGAAATAACATTAATCAGACTGGAAATATAATTCCCCCAGCTAAGGAAGAAATCAGACAGTTAGCTGTTAAAGTTCAAGCTGACAAGAATCCCGCATATCTTGGGGATACGCAGACATTTACGCTAACTGTCTCTGACGCGGCCTCAAATGTCCCTGTTTCAAATGCCGAAATTAAAGGAATCGTAACACTTCCTTCGGGAAAATCAAAACAGTTTAGCGCAACTACTGATGCCAATGGACAGGGATCTTACAGCTTAAAAATTGGTAAAACAGCTGAATTAGGAAAAATGAATATGCTTTTTCAAGTTACGTCATCTGGCTATGATCCGCTGGATGTAAAAAGCACGTCGGAAATCAAAGATAATAGCCCGTCTAACCCATTTGGCGAACGAATAAGTTTATTCAGTTTTCCATCCGTACCGAAAGATATATTCAGTTAAGTGGTAGGCACACAATTCATTATTCCGATAGTGAGACTTGTTAAAATGTAGGAGATGATGTTAATCGTCGCTAAAGTTAGAATAGTATTGTATATGGACTTCCACTGAGTTGCCAGCAATAAAATTTATGATACTCTATTAGCCTTAATTGCTTTTACTTTGATTCACTCTCCATGGCAGCAAGAATAATCATTAGATACAATGTTTTCCAAGTACCTATCGATGGTAGAAGAGTCTTATATTACCAAAGTCCTACCGAATTCAGTTAAATTTTATTTGCCGCGTACAGAGGGGTATTTCGATATCGTAAAAGAAATAGCTTCACAATACGGTAGCATGTCGTTAATAGAATTCGACGGATATTTTGAAGGCAAATTCGAACCTGTGAAGTATACAAGAGTAGAGGTTCATACGACGACAGTCGATGAACAGGCCATTGTAAAATATGCAAATATGATTCGAACAAGATTGAGACAGGATTCTTTGGCGCTTGAATTTAATAATAAGCTTATACTTGTAACCAAAAACGAAACAAACCAATAATGGACACTTACTTTCAGAATGGAAACAAACCCTCAGTCAACATGAGCATTGTATCACGTTCAACCACTTACATCATGGAGAAAATAAAAAGAAATGAATTAAGTCTAGCCTTATTGCCTTACTATTGAGTGTTAACTTATTATAAAACTATTGAAAATATTAAAGCGCACGACATTGCTGGTAATTCGAAATCCTGCTTCAAATTCTATTGAAGGTGTTCTTTGATTTGGGATTAGGTACTATTCTTTTAGTAGTCATCGTGATTTTAGTGATCTTGGCCATTATTGGATTAGGCTGGCAAGGCTTCTTTGGTGGAGTAAAGAAGGGCGCAGATAAACTGGGTATTACTTCTTTGGTAACTAATTTGACGGATCAATTCAAGAATGAATTATCCAAAAGAGTTGGAAATTTTTACATAATGATGGAATAAAGTTACACTTTTTTTCCATTAGGATTTACTAATACATCACCACTTGTTTCATCAATCTTCACTGGATACGAATTCAAGTTGGTGGCCCACACTGTCCTGTCCGAAACTCTTCCATCCCTAACGTCAAATACAGCGTAATGCCATGGGCACTTCAAATTATAACCGTTAAGCTCGCCTTCATTTAGTGGACCACCTTGATGAGTACATTCATTATCGATTGCATAGATTTTTCCATCGACCGTGGTCAATACTAATTCTTTGCCTTTAACTTCCACCTTAAGTAGAGCACCATCTTTCAGGTCACTTTTGCTTGCCACTCTGACGTATTCTTGTCCGTTCTCTTTAGACATACTATCCATGTGTTATGCACACATACATATATGAATGATCATTTCAAATACAGACCCTTGATTTATGGCTTCACGAAGCAAAAGTCGAATGTCATAATACATTTGGACTGAGCTTTTTGCGCACTTTTACACAATATACTAAAATTTCAAATCAGCTAAAAGCTGGCAAAAAATTTTGATTCGAGTTTGTCTTTTGTTTATCCACTAGTAGAGTTCTAACAGTTAAAACGCATACCGCTATTACAAACCCCCGATTGAATTGAATAACAAAGACAACCATCTTTTAGCATCATATCATGAAACGCAATGGGATATTTCGCATTGTATTCATCCATATTTGGCATCATAGTATTATATGGCACAAAGGTAACTGATTCTGGATCATCAGTTTCATTTATACCAAACATGATTTGAGATATTTCAACATGGTAACGAATTGGATAGGGATAGTATCCCATCTTATTCCACCATTCTATTCCTGTAAATTGGTTTGCTCCCTTATACTCAAAATTGGCATTAGAGATAGGTAAAGAATAAGTTTCTGTCTGCTTAGAGCTTTGATCAGTTAAGATATATCTAATTTGTCTATTCATCTTATCCATAGTAATGATACGCATGTAAGAATTGCCGACTTTTGGTAATACTTCTTTGAATCTATATCTGTTAACGCCCTGAAATATTGCTTCAAAATAATCCTGATTGTCAAATTGACATATTAAATTCAATTCCATAGCTAAATTCTGCATGTTGAAAAGCTCCAAGAGATAAAGCATCCACGATTTATCTGGTATCTGATTTCCCAAGTCCTCAACCACCTTTATAATGTCACAAGTCGCAGTAACTCCAATAGGAAAGAATAGCTTGGTACTGTTATTGTCTTTGGCACGACAAAATGAACCTACCCAATAATGCAATGTGACTTACTATTCATTATGAGAATAACGAGATATAAAAAATATCACGACACAAGAACGAGAATACCCTAGCTATTGATCGGATAAATTAGTTGAAAATTAGCTAGTTAGCTACGTTAGTCAGACATTGTTAAAGAC
>JBIOZE010000100.1:0-31472 GCA_044870745.1 Nitrososphaeraceae archaeon
CAAACGTAATTAAACCATAAGGTAATTTGATTAAGGCATGAAATTTATAGTAATGTATGATATAATGAATAAATGTTCTCAAGTGAACGAGAACGAACGGGATTTAGCTAGTTCTGCATTCAAATAGTTTATGTGCAATAGTATCTAAAAATAGCGTCCTGACAGATGCTAATTGTTATTCGCCATAACACCAAACTGAGATACGTATCCAACGCCGTGATCCTCAAGAAGGATTATAGTGGTAATATAATGTTCACCTCTCCGTAACTCAAAATGGGAAAAGAAGTTCAACAACCTAAAGCCAATGTACAAGAATTGCGGTTATGCTATAATTTTATACAAGTAGAATTGTTTATTCAAAGCGAACATAAATGAAGATGATATATGGGGATGTAAATGTACGTGGTATTACAACTACCAGAGATTAGGTACCTTCGTTGAATGGATTGAAATTCATTTCTATTCGCCTGGAGGGTTACTAGGTCATGTTGATAGCACATTGAAAATATCTTTGATTGTACTGTCCAACCTATTTTCATCGCAAAGTCACTTATTTTTATAATAGTAAACAATTCAGTTTAGATATCTCTACTTCCACTAGTTATATTTTTTCTTTAATTGATTGGATCATGATTCAAATCTGCTTTATCCCAAATGAATCACCTTTAAGTTACCAGTGCAAGAGCTTTGGAGCCAGAGATTTAGCATCAGCTAAATAAACACTTTTCTATTGCGTAGTACATATTAATTGGAATTCATATGAAAAAAGAAGTAGAGAAACAAGCATATGATTTTACAAATAAGGTTGTATTAGTAACAGGCGGAACTGGTGCACTAGGTAGTGCCATAGTAAACAGCTTCACTTCTTGCAATGCCATAGTTATATCGACTTATTTTGTTGAAAAGAAGACAGAGCAAAAAGAATCACAAAGCAAATCAAAAGTACACCTAATAAAAGTAGATATAACAAATGAGGAAGAAGTAAAAAACTTAAGTTCTGGCATATTGAGAGATTATGGTCCAATACATGTTCTGGTCAATGTAGTTGGCGGTTATCTTGGAGGTAAAAGTGTAGCTGAACTTGATGAGAAAGATTGGGATTTGATGATGAATACGAATCTCAAATCAGCGTATTTGATAAGTAAACATCTTATTCCCATGATGATGTCTTCAAGAAACGGCAAAATAGTTCACATATCTTCCAAAACGGGCTTAAAGGCTGGTGGGTACGACTCTGCTTATGCTGCATCAAAGGCAGGGTTGATTCGACTTGTGGATTCACTGGCTGAAGAGGTGAAAGAGTTCAGCGTTAATGTCAACTGTATAATGCCTAGCATAATTGACACCAAAGCTAACAGAACAGCTATGCCTAATGCCGACTTTAGCAAGTGGTTAAAGCCACAAGACTTGGCTAACGTAGTCTTGTTCCTTTGCTCAGAAGACGCAAAAGTTATAACAGGAGCCGCAATTCCAACTTATGGTTTTAGTTAGAAAAAATAAATTTCATATATTATTTAGGGAAGCTAAGCCATTGTGTCTTTATGACTGTTGAAAAGAAAAAAAAGTAGCGTATTTAGTTTCGAGAGTACAGTAAATATAGTTGGGACAAGGTCTCCAATATAATTCTTACATTGGTAGCTTGGCAGTCCATTTGCAGAGTGTGTAAAGAATGAGAATAAATGATTTTATGATTACTTTGGTTTATTCTAATTTGTTGTAAGGTTAACATTGGTACATTGAAGTCAAATACTCAAACTCGAGTGAATTGAGATAATGGTATCGAAAAATGAACATCATATTCTGCTGATGGTCAACCATAGCAATACAAAATGGGGCCTAATTACATTTTCTGCATCCTAGTAGCGATCGTTAAACGCGGTTGAACAAGTTTAAGAATCATTTTTGCACTGATTGCTAAGCAACGATCCATATTTTTGCAAGTATTTGCACATGCGTACGATATGAGAGAATAGATCAGGTTAGAGACAAATGCATTTTTTGAGTAAAAAACAAAACTGTCAAATATATCCTATCTCATGCCAGAAACCTGATCCGTTGACAATGCTATTCGATATATATTTTTCCGGTCATCAACGGGTTCTTGTGCTTCATGTTTCTAGGTCTAGTTCTTAATCTAAGTCCACAACATGGACACCATAAACCACTCCAGTCTAAGAATATATCACATGTTTGGCAACGTTTCTGTCCTTTCGTGTAGCGATATTCCTTTGGACTTGCTTCAGCCTTATGACGGATACAAATACCTTTACAACTCATGAGAATAAAAACTCACCCGACATTCTCTTGTAGTAAATACAGGTCATAATCTATCAGATTGTTTGTAGTAATCGAAGGCATTTCAATTTCATGTTCGGTATGTAGAAACCGATTATGATATTGCAGTATTTCAATTCGCTTTACGACATCCTTGCTTTCAAAGCACTGGATCATTAGTGCGTGCAGAAGAGTCTTAGTTTCCAAATCCTCATAATTATATGTACTTTAAGACTTATTTGTATATACTAAATACAAACAGAAAAAGCAAAAAATAAATATGCGACTATCGAACTGCTATTTCCAGTTATTCAGCCAATTACGCGCAGTAATCTTAATCAATACTTCAGCGCTGAATTTCTGTGTTTCTTGACGGAGATTGAATTAGAGTCGAAGAATGACCTTTTATGAGAATCATGCCACTCTCAAAATTATCTCTTAACTGTATATTGACGATGGTATCGCCGACATTGGTAATCCGTCTTGTTTCTTTAGTTTCAAAGTGCTCTACAAGCTCCTCAGCAGAATCGGAAGATCCATTTATATTTTGAGTAGTAACGTCTGATATTGTCCCAAGTAGAACTTTTGGAATACTGATTCTTATAGAAGGGCTAGTCCTACTAGAATTATCCAAATTATCGGTATTGTTATTGGTAAGGTTTACAGACAGTGTTCTTGTTGTAAGGTTCAGTGAAACATCATTTACAAAGAGATCGTCATTGACACGATCTACACCAATAAAGTACGCTAATGGGAGTCGATTATTGTTATTGCTATCGATTGAGTTTAGTCTATACAAGTTTTCACTGGCAAGATAAATCTCGCCTTTTGGAGTACTGGCTATCGATATAATGTGTCCTCGAATTTCCGGTATACGTACTGCAAATTCCTTGACAACATGTCCTGTCTGGTTGAAGGAAAAGGCGTACATACCGCCTTCAGTAAATGAGGGAACGAGATACATTCCCTTAAGGTCCCGAAATTTGTTATTGTCATAAAATATCATTTGAGTAGGTGTAATTACTTTATAGAAAGCTCTAGATGGAGGGATCCCCGAGCTATTGTCAGTTTGCACAGCTTTTGAATTTGGTTGCAATAGAATCTGTTTTGATGGATAACCGTAGTTTCCACCTTTTTTAAGTACGTTTATCTCGTCATGATATCTTGGGTCGTTTTCAGCAACTACCCCGGTGCCGTCGTCATCGAAAGCAATACCAAAAATATTTCTATGGCCCATAGTGTAAACGGGAGAATTAGGTAGTGGGTTATCTGATGGGATCGTCCCATCCCTGTTAATGCGTAAGACCTTACCAGTCAGATTTGCATTCTGTCCAGATTCTATTTGCTTGCTATATCCAGTCGCTACATACAGCTTTTCGTCAGGTCCGAATGCAAGCGCTCCAGCAAATAGCTGTCCCTTTGCTGGGACAGGAATATTATCAATGATTATTTCTTGTTTAGTTGCTCTATTCTCAAACTCGGTAAACCTTATAACGCGACTAACGTCATTACCAGTTTTATTATCCTTAGCAGTAACATATGCATACACATAATGATTTGTAGTAAAATCAGGGTCTAGAGTAATTCCCAATATTTGCTGATTTGCATTTGTTAGGGGATCTCTTAGCCTTACGAATGGTTCCTCTAAGGAAGTAAGATCTGCTTCCATTATTCTTATCTCGCCATTATCTCTAACAGAATAGAAAAATCTTCCATCTTGAGAATAACTCATACTTACTGTCGGCAAAACAATCTTTGCGTCATTCGAGTTTGCTGTCTCATCTTGCAAGCCGGTATCGAAGGGCCAATATGCTACTAGACCTACTTCTGCTCCTCCCTGTTCATTTTCGCTACCATTCATTATTGAAGATTCAGTCATTTCAGAATACTTGGTATAATCTGCAAGACCTTGAATCCTTTCTACAGAAATAGGTCTATCGTAAAGACGAATTTCATCGATGGTCCCTGTCCATGGCCTTCCGTAATCATAGGCGTTAAGTCCAATGTTCAGAGGCACTTGCGGATCGGGATCATAATCTCCTGTAAACACGGCTGTATCTTCTAGAAAGCCATTGAGATAGACCATGATTGAATTTCCGTCGAATACTCCTACTATATTTTGAAAAATGCCTGGTTCGATTGAAGTAGTTACGTGAAATTGCCTCGCGTCTGAATTAGTTAGAGAGAATCGAATAAGACTTTGCGAATTATTAACATAGTGGTCAACATACCAACCAGATGTCTTTGCAGAATTCACATGTGAAATTACCGACGTATTGCCGCGAACCGCAGAATCTTGCTTTATCCAAAAGGATAGTGAGAATTTGGCGGGGTTAATATCTGACTGACTTGGGATTGTTAGGTACTGCTGCCTATATCCCAATATTCCAGCAGCATTTCCAAAAACTCCCTGATTAGCATCAATTTGTGTGGAATTAAGTGTCGAGATTCGTTGTGCATGCCCACTCAGAATAGCACTGTCGAACTTGTTTGTATTCGGATCGCATCTTACTGTCGGACCAACTTTAAGACATGCGAATGTTAGTTTTGAAGACAAGTCTGAATTTAAGCTCGCATAGGTTGCATTCAACGAATAAATAGTGAGAAAAAGCGCCAATATTGTGGGAATGATTACTAACAGAAGCAATGAGCGAGATTCAATCAAACCGAATAAGTATGATATTGGCTATTGCTTCAATAAAATTGGTGTGGTCTAATTATGGGTGCCTGTTCGGAATATGAACTGCCAAGTATATCAATACCAGTTGATATGGCTATCTAGAAGTTTTAACTCATTACTTCATAGAACCTACGCGAACGGTACCTATAGCAAATGGTCAGATTTTCAATTCTAGCAATAGGGCTGTCTCTTATTATAGCGTCACTTTTGGTTTCCTTGAGTAATTCGAGTTCACAACAGTCATCTGAAGCTGGTATGGACGCTTCCACCATTTTTAATAACAAGACTTTGGCTGTAGGGGGTGACGTAAAAAATATCATAATATTAATTCCAAATGAGGGACACGAGTCTCCAGAATTGCCAGAGGAACAAAGACTAATCAATCAACCATATGTACCTGAAAATTTGATTGTGGAACCAGGGACCAATATTGTTTGGTTCAATGGTGACGTTGACCATGAACACAAAATCACCATGGTAGATGAGAATTCGAATCCTGCCTTTGAAAGTGGAGAATTTGACTTCAATACTTTAAGTAAGGCATTTGTGTTAAATGATACAGGAAAGTTCAATTATTCTGAAGAAGATGTAATTGAAGACGATCCAGACTTTGTCATGAAAGGAACGATCGATGTAGTTCCCAGTAGTATCTCCCAACCTAGTAACATGAGTGGCAATACCACTTCAAATTTTGATACAGTGGCTGTCCTAATGGTCCCAGCTGAGGATTCAGAAGAACATGAATCATATTTACAGAGTCAAGGATTGAATATTGTCAATAAGTATACATTCGAAGACTTACGAGAAGGCGACCAGCAAACCTTGCTTATAATTGGGAGCAAGGATAAATCCACCGGTGACTTTGAATCAGTACTATCTGAAATAACGCCCAAACTTCCTTATAACTAGGTCTGTAAAAAGTCGGGAGTAGTAACGCAACAGGGATACATGTGTCTATTGTTCAATTATAATTGCTGCATCATCTCTAATATAGGTAACTATGCCACTAACTTCTGCAAAATTGGGGTAATTTCAGCAGCTAAGAGGTCAATCGTATTTCAGTTTGCCCGACATGCAAGAGAAGAACTAGTATTTGCTCTTATGAGTTAATCCCGTGGTACCGGTAGTTGGCATTTATTCTTATTCAGCAAGGCGACCTGATTGAATAATAAAGATATTAAATGGCCAAGATTCAAAGTTCTTGAATAAAATTTGACTGAAATCAAAGAGGAGGCGACTACAAGCCATAACGGTGAGCCGGTAGATTCAGAATCACTCGACCAAAACAATAACGGAGCTCCAACAAATATCTCAGAGAGTCAAACCAAAGAAGCCTTAAATGCAATTTGTCAGACGATCAGAAATTTGTCCACAGATGCTTCAGTAAAAAGTATTAGGGGAAAGGGAATAGTTTACTACTACGCTGCGGTTCGACACGCATTTGATTCTGATACACCCTTGAGACCATTCCTTGAAAAGTATGGGGTAAAGTCGTCAACGCAAATAGACAAAAACCTAAAGTGCATTTGGGGAATTACCGAGAGCATAATAAGGGGGTCGGACCCTAGAGTCAAGGTTGTCAATAAAAACCCAGACAATTTTCAGGTGTGCTGGGAAGAATAATACAGTATCCACCGCTGCGTCGTTCTACTTATTCAAGGCCAGCTGTATGACCATACGTACTCATGCATTATTAACCGCCTTGACCTCTGCTGTTCTAAAATCGCTAATAAGAATATGATCCAATATTTAAGTAGACATGTCATTACCAAAAATTACAAATCGTGACAAGAAAATGATATTTGTCAACTTCATGGAAGAGCTATGTAAAAAATATCAAAATGCCACAAAGATAGGGTTGCCAACAATGTTCAATTTGGATGATTTTTACAATACCGACATATTTGAGAAATATCTCCCCGAGGTTGGAATTAGAAGACCCGAGGCTGATAATCTGATATTCGAAACACTGCGCAGGTATGAGGAAAGAGGGTATTACAAAATTGAAGGAAATGATATCAGGCTTAGTGAAAGAGGTATTGAAAAATGCCAAAGTCAGATTCATGATTGGGCTTAGCTTTTGGTTGAGAGGAGTGTACTGGTAATGCTAATAAAATTACATTGTGCCAAACACCAGCTGATTATTATCAAGTCAAATTGAGAGCGGGAATTGATTTGGTTACCACAAAGTCTGCAAAAAAATCAGTAGGTCTAGTTGCTGGTGAGGGTAACGATAAGGCATAAATGATAAATGGCGTTCTTTCTGCCAATGAGAGGAAATTCTGGAGATGTTGAATCAATTGAAAATCCAATTTTCCTCTTGCGATGGTGATGTGATCAAAATCACAAGATTTGTCATGGCAAGTTAGTTCAGATACTGAATTCGAATTATTGATAAATGGAAGGGGTCACGCCCCAGCCAAAATACGATGCCCACCTCTGTAGTGGAGCTCGAGCGAAATAGGGATTGTGTCTATTAAAGACGGTGGCGTTACAAATCAATATGATGAGGTAATAACTAGGACCACGTAGTAACACTAAATCTGACTTCCAAATTCCATCTTGGAAGAAATATGCATTGCCGATTGTATCGTCGGGTCATTAAGTTCTTAACTGGGCATCGGAGCTAGACAAAATAATGATCCCAGTTTCAGGATATGCAGCTTTGCAAGCCAAAGAGTCTTTAACTCCATATACTTTTGAAAGAAGAGACAATGGCAATAATGATATTGTAATCGAAATTCAGTATTGTGGAATATGCCATACAGACATACATCAAGTGAATAACGAGTGGGGCGGAATGTCTAGCTACCCTATGGTGCCGGGGCATGAGATTACAGGTACTGTGACAGAAGTAGGAGCAGATGTGACTCGATATGAGGTAGGAGACAAAGTGGGCGTCGGTTGTTTCGTAGATTCATGCCGCAAATGTGGGCCTTGCTTGAAAGGACTTGAACAGTATTGCTTGAAAGGACCGACTTACACCTATAATAGCGTGGAAAGAGATGGACAAACTCGAACTCAAGGAGGTTATTCGAACAGGATTGTTGTGGATGAAAACTATGTGCTTCGTATACCTGACAACTTGCCAATGGATCGGGCAGCCCCGCTTCTCTGCGCCGGTATTACCATGTATTCTCCTCTAAAGCGCTGGAGCGCAGGTCCTGGAAAGAAGGTTGGGATAGTGGGCCTTGGCGGTTTGGGTCATATGGGTGTAAAAATAGCACATGCCTTAGGTGCAGAAGTCAGTGTGCTGAGTCATTCCGACAACAAACAATCTGAGGCCAAAAGAATGGGAGCAGATAAATTCTATGCTACTGGTTCTAATCCAAAGAGTTTGAAGGAACTGAGGGGATATTTTGACCTAATAATCAATACACTTTCAGTAGAAATTGATTGGAATCGTTATTTGAATTTGCTGTCTCTAGATGGGACAATGGTTGTGGTGGGAATTCCAGAAAAAGAAACGATGCTTGGAGCAACTCCGCTTGTTATTGCTCGCCGAAGTCTTGCAGGTTCTGTTATCGGAGGAATCCAAGAGACCCAGGAGATGCTTGATTTCTGCGCTAAAAATAGCATTCCAAGCGAGATTGAACTGATACCCATACAAAAGGTAAACGAAGCTTTCCAGCGGATTATCAATAGCGATGTTCGCTATCGATTTGTCATAGACTCGAAATCACTTGTTACTGCGGGAAAGTAATTGGCTACAAGTAAGCGTGGAGCTTACTCACATGAATTAATGCCTTAAATTATTAGCATGACAAAAATGCTTGAGATCAAGGACTATGTTCTTTTCCCTCCGACTGCGGTCTTGATTTTATACCTCTATCAAATTATTTTGAACAAGGAGCATTTTGCATGAGCCCAGAATCTTCATCCTCATCTACTTTTGTCCAAAAGTTCATTAATTTCTACCATCGCTACGAGAATCTTAATCTTAAGATAACTTTTATCTTGATATCGCTTCAAATTATTCATTTATACTGGCTTACTTCAGATGTTGTTCTTCAAAAAATATTCGGTGATAGTTTTTTCCTTTTTCCCAAAACCTTATTGCCTCTTTTTGTAATAATAGATTATATTGAAATTCCGGCGCTTATATCTGGTATAATTTTTTATGCTTACAATATTCGATATGGCAAAGAAGATTCGAAAAGAAGTTACTTGTTTATAGGATTGCTTGTTGTACAGGTCTTTCACATATTTTGGATAACCGATGACGTCGTATATGCTAGTTTTTTTGAATCCTCTTTTGTAGAAATTCCTCCTGTATTGGCATGGATAGCGATACTCATTGACTACCTAGAGCTTCCGGTTATGGCCGATCTGCTTTATAAGATAATAAAAGGAAGAGGAAACAATACGAAGAAAATGTAAGGGGAATGTTCGAGAAATAGTTTAGTCTGTCTCGAACATCAAATTTTTAATAGTTTACCAAGCTGTTAATGTTGTAGTATTACTCGTATTACATGCAGCAAGCTTATTTTATCACCTATATCTTGTTTAATTGTTTAAGCTGGATCGAAACCTCCACGTCACTTGAATTTTATTTAGTTTGATTCTTAGTACAGAAGGTGCAACAAGTTACATATATTGAGGTTATCTAAATGATTAATCCATGAGTGTTTGTTCTCAGTTTTGTAAATCCTTATTTGTCATAGTTCCAATTGTGACATCGCTGATTCTTAATTATAGTCAAAACAATGCAGTATACGGAGATGCTGTACCATTAATGAGAATTGATAGTGGTAATGATACACTTGATAAATTTTTGCCCAAGTTTTATGACTGCATCGAAGATGCTGTGAAATCAAGTAAGAGTGAACAGAAAGATCCTTACTTTAAGAACGAACCCACAAAGAATGAAGTTATCAAATGCTATAATGAAGGAAAAGATGAGAAATCATTGAAAAATGCGGGAGATTGATTAGTGATGGTAAAGATATTTCAATCACACAATAGAGCTAAGACGATAGTCACCGTTATACTGGTATTAACTATTTTCACGATTCTAATTCAAGAAAGTATTGTAACCTCTGCCTCTGCATTGACCAGATATTTTAACTGTGTAACAAGGGTGGCAAATAACAACGGCACAGTGACGTTACAAAATGTGGAAGGTTGTTATTATAAAGTATTTCAGGGTGCCAGAGATGCTGACGGAGACGGGAATAAAATCAGATAAGCTCTGCATCGATAGTTGGTTTGTGTCAGACCATTTTTCACTTTTGTGCAAATTACGCATAAGACTTTTTAGTTTCTTATCTGACGTGTGATTAATCTATACATGCGAATAGGGCTCATGGAAAATACATACATGGTGAAAAGAGAGATGTCAAACATAGTTCAACTCAATGCTTGACCATGGATGGACAAAATTAATTGATTCTTCCTAAGAAAGCTTAACTCCACTTAAGGATATTCAAAAAGCGTACTCAGGCGTGAAACTATCAGTAAGATCAAAACAAGTAACCAGGGAGCAGGTCTTGACAGCTATCAGTGATCAAATCTCGCAGGATTTGTTAGCTACGATAGCAACGAATGGACTGGGGGATACTCATTTAGCAGACCGTCTTAATATGACCCGAAAACAATTTTATTCTAGAATATCAAGGCTTACCGGTGCACAATTAGTTGAGCGAAGACGTGGGAATTATCGTCTCACTGCATTTGGAAACGTAATTTATCACGTCAAATTGAGACTGGATGAAACACTTGAAAACAAATTCAGATATATGGCTATAGATGCCATGGACAGCTATAATGGAATGCCAAAGGAAGAACGTGCTAAGGTAATTGAGAGTCTTATTAACGATTATGAAACCAAAGATATTCTAGTCAGATTCGATAATATATTATGCCGCCAGAGTAATTGAGTCCAAATCGGGGTAACATTAATAGCTAGCGAATTAAATTTGAATGAGATCTTTTTCCTGCAATCTTCAGGCCAGGTTGAAAAAAATTTCCAGCTCTGAATGTATGATGAATACAGGTTAATGAAAAAAGGATAAAAAATTATGTGTAAGTTGTAGCTTCAACCACGTGGACCAGAGTAAAGGCATTTTCCAATGACAGTATCTATTAATTGCGATCGTGATGCGCCGGTAACAGGTTTCTCTCGTACAAGATACACTCCAATATTATTAAAAATATGACCACTCTATCTGAGAGAGATACAAGAATATTTGCGGAAGTCCAGGCAGATGATCTTTCCTTTGATATGCCGAATAAACTAACAGGTGTATCAAGTAT
This sequence comes from Nitrososphaeraceae archaeon, assembly GCA_044870745.1. Taxonomy (GTDB): domain Archaea; phylum Thermoproteota; class Nitrososphaeria; order Nitrososphaerales; family Nitrososphaeraceae; genus TA-21. The sequence continues at coordinate 11,210 of JBIOZE010000100.1, forward strand.
TTTGCAGATCCCGAACGTGACAATTTTGACAGAGAAGGATAATGGTAAGAATGAAGCTGTGGTTATTATATATGATAATGGACTGGGCATTGATGTCGAGCTCCTTCCGATACTATTTTTCAAATTTGTTTCAAAGTCAGAACAAGGTACGGCCTGGGGCTTTCCGTGGCAAAGAGTATAGTCAATACTCATAGTGGCGATATTTGGGATTTCTATAAAGTAATGGAGGAGCTACCTTTAAGTTTAGTCTGCGTTTACCTTGATATGGATTGCCTATTTGGAAGTTCGTTAATACTTTCGACTATAGTCTTACAAATCCAATAGCAATTTTTAAAATCTGATTGAAAGATATTTAGTATTGTTAGTCGCAGATTAGAATTAAACATGATAACAAACGTAAAGTTGAGAGGGAATCTGTTTGTTCCCAACGTTATTGTAATTTTTTTAATATTGAATTTGTTGTCATTATTTATGATAGATACATTTGGCTATGATGGACACGAGATTTCTTTAACATTGAACTCAGCAGAGCTTACGAAGGTATCCTTAAACGAGAAGGCAACTAGGCTTCGGGTGTCCTTGAATTATACTGTTAATGATCCCTCAGTTGTAAATCAGACAATTAATTCAGTTATGAAAGTATACCAACCTAACGGAACACTGATTAAGACGTCTTCAGCAGCAAATGGATTTAGCATTTCAAATAATACAGGGATTCACACTCACGTAACAGTACTTCCTAACATTACAACACCTGATTTAGAAGCAGTAGTCCAATTTACCGATTTAGCAAAGATAGTACCTATGTCAAATCCAATACAAGTAGAGCTTAATCTTACGCAAATTCAGGCAGAAATTTCTGCATTTCCTGGATGAACGCCTAGTTATCTGCTACTAAATCTATCTACAAACGTGAGCCACTGGACAGCTTGTTCTAATAGATCCTCCTAATTCAATTTCACTTATTCCTGCCTTTTTACCCTCAGTGCTAGGCTGCCTTTCCAATCGAGCTTGCAGAATATTGCTCGTCCCTAACTTTTTCATTACGTATATAGAATTTATTGTACCAAATTTTGGCTTAAAGTGGATTACAATAAGTGTATTAACTACTTTCATTCTTTCTTAATCACACTCGAAATCCATATGACTTCAATTCTTTCACTTTTACAAACCGTACAGACATTTTGTTCTTCTTCTAGGTATATCGTAAACAAACATTCACACTTTTTACAGGCACAAACAGCTACTGTTTTTACCAAATAGTGCTGTTGAATGTGTAACGTTATTAAATCTACTCTCTTTTTTATATTCGTTTGACGATCCTAGTTTTTGCACATTTTGAAATTAAGGGAATTTGATTCTGATTTGAAAATATGAGTTTTTGCTGCGTTGGTATTAGACGTCGCTGGATTGAATGAGATTTGTCCGTCATTCGAAGAAAAATTTCTCATTAAAAAACCTGTCAGAAAGAGTTTGACGGCATACATTTAAATCAGTTTTAGACTTATGGCCTTATTTGCTCTCGATTCCCTGCTTAACTTCACCGCTAATGTTACTAATCACATCGGCAATACCAACAGCAATCTTTTTAGCGATTGATTCAGCCGTATCCAATGAACCTTCGTTAATAATCACTTTGCTCTGATTAGCCAATTGCTGCGCTGTATTATTTATTGAGGCCATTGTACTTTTTAAGAGGTCTGAGGAATTAGCGCCTGTCAATTCTGTCAGGCTTTTGTTAATTTTGTCAGAAACTGATTTTATGTCATCTTCTGTCGACTGATTATTAACTTGTGCATTTGCTCTAAGTGAGAAGCAGAGGACTATAGCAAGGAGAATGAGACCAGAATATAAGCCTATTCGCAATACAATAGTGAGTAGGCGGTACTATGCTTTTATTAGTTTGCGTGTCAAAGTCCATATCTTGCACAAAACATTTTGCGTAACATGAATGATCTTTACTGATTACGAAATGTGAAAGCATGGCAAGTTGCAAACATCAAATCTACTCTATTTCATAATTTACTTGAGCATAGCCTTGGTTTACTTACGTGCAATGAATGATATCTGAGGTATCCACTATAGTGCCAATATATTTTCCTCCTTCCTTATCGTCACTTATTCTAAATTTGCCGGCGCCTATATGATTGACTTTGGCTCTAATATTTGATCCCTTTACACCTATAGCACACCAAGCTGATCTTGCCTCTATATTGTTGCGCTCTTTGAACACAGGGTGACTGAATAACACCCTAAATTAGAGTTTCTTGTGCGCAACATTGAAAAAGCTTCGAGCTTTCCTTTGGAAGACAATTTCTATACTATTTCCATCTTCTAGAAACAACAGATATCGTAATCGGCTTGGTCTAGCACATCATTCGCCGCCGCTGTGCGGTCACAGATTCAACTTGTATTCGTTCGCCTGTATAAAAAAAGAAATATTTATAATAAAAAATTGCAAAGTTATTTTGATATGTCTTCAACATCGAAATTGGTAGGGAAGAGTCTAAACTCTCCTGATGAGGTTAGAAAATTTGAAAAAGGAAAGATTGAAACTGTAACTCTTGCTGATAGTGGGATTACAATTGGCAGAAGTACATTTGAACCAGGCTGGAGTTGGGAAAAATGCGTTAAACCTATTGTAAAAACGAACAGTTGTGAAGCTCCTCACACAGGTTACATAGTCTCAGGAAGAATTAAGGTAGTAATGGATGATGGCTCTGAAATTGAAGGTGGACCTGGAGATGCTGCCATAATACCGCCTGGACATAACGCTTGGGTTGTCGGAGATGAGCCATGTATTATGATCGACTTCACGGGCGCCAAGGATTATGCAAAAAGTACTTGATCAATAATTCCCAAAGTGTATTCTCATCAAATGATTGCAAGACTAATTAGTTCATTTGACGAGATTCCGAAATCTTTGTACTTTCAATTTTATCTACTAACAATTCCAAATTGAAAGTACCAAAAATAGGAACTAGAGCCAATATCAACCAAGTTGGTCTAGTTTGGTTTGTGTCTGTCCCAACGTTAAAACATGTAGTTTAGTAACTGAATGCAATATGCAAGGGAGAACTCTCTTGATACGGGACAGTTTAGTTGCTCAGATAGCCTTGACGCACTAAGGTTAGCATGTAGGATGTATAAAGTTGGCTAAGCCTCAAGGTCCAAATACATCTACCTCGGAAATTTGCGCAAATCCTGTGAAACTTTTAGTTACAGTTATCCTAACTAGTCTTGCACCAGCGGTTTGATTAAGCAAGTATTGTTTGGGCTATGTGGTTTTACCTGCACTAGTTCCAGAAAATACATCAGTAAATACATCTTCGGTTAAACAACCTTATCAATGATTTTTGTAAACCTCTATGTTTTCTTCAACACAATTTCCTTATAAAATATCGGGAGTTAATATTTACTATGTTTACCATAGGTAAGCTACCGTGGGGCCACATTCCGCCGTACAAGGTGCTTTTTAGATGGGTTTGAATGAATACAACAGGAAGAGAAAATTTTCCAAAACTCCAGAGCCTACAGGGGTTTCTCGGGTAGCCCGGCAGGTGAGTAATAGAAAAATGAATAACACGACAGAAGGAAAAGCGTTTGTGGTTCAAAAACACAGGGCGACTCGATTGCACTATGATTTCAGATTGGAAGATGAAAACGGATCTCTCAAATCATGGGCAGTGCCCAAAGGTCCTTCTCTTGATCCACAGCTTAAAAGACTGGCAGTACTTACCGAAGACCATCCTTACGATTATTTACTTTTTGAAGGAACAATACCAGAAGGTAACTATGGAGCAGGAACAGTAATAGTTTGGGACCATGGCACCTACAACACAACAAAACCACTTTTGGACCAGTTCAAGGAAGGAAAGATTTCATTTGAATTGCATGGCAAGAAGTTACACGGAAGATTCTCTTTAGTAAAGACAAAAAATGAAAATCAATGGCTGTTAATCAAGACTAGGGACGAGTTTGCGACGTCGAACGATTTGACAAAAACAAGTTCCTACTCGGTTCTTAGTCACAGAACTAATGATGATTTGGAGAGGATACCTAGTGGAAAAGTTGTTGTCTCGACAAGATCACCTAGTAATGGCAGATCTTCAGCCATTCCTTTACTAAAGGCAAGAAAGAGGAAGAAAAATAAAAGCATGGATAATAATCCTAAATCTATCTCTGCACAGCAGTTACCATCTAAGGTGAGACCTATGCTAGCCTTTCCAGTAGATAATGCATTTGACAGTACAGATTGGGCTTTTGAAGTAAAATGGGATGGTGTGCGCGCCATATCGTACGTCAAAAACGGAACTGTACGAATTCAATCTAGAAACGGAAATAACATAACTCAAAAGTATCCAGAAATCTCAAATGCTCTGGAGATGCTAACCATTAACATTCGATCTGCAGTATTCGACGGTGAAATAGTAGTACTTGACGAAAAGGGGCTTCCAAATTTTCAAGGCCACCAACGCCGGATGCATGTTAACGACGAGCAAGAAATAAAGACTCTCTCTAAGGAAATTCCAGCAATTTATTACTTGTTCGATATTTTGTACCTTGACGGTAATGATCTCAGAACTCAACCTTACCTGAGCAGGCGAGAAATGCTAGCGCAAGCTATGGGTGCTGCACCCAGCGATCTGCTAAAAATATCTGATTATGTTGAAGAACGTGGGCGCGAAATGCTGAAGCATACGATTAATTTTAATCTAGAAGGAATTGTAGCCAAACGTAAAGCAAGTCACTACCATGAGGGCATGCGTTCGAAAGAATGGTTAAAGATCAAAAACATAAGAACCCAGGACTGCGTAGTTGTAGGTTTTACGGAGGGAGAAGGAACTAGAAGAAATGCTTTTGGTTCGTTACTACTTGCCGTTTATTATACCAAAGCTAAATCATACCATTTCGTAGGGCACGTCGGTAGTGGATTTGATCATAAAGCAGTTCGTGATATCTATTCCAAGCTACAAGATATTCGAACCGACACAATGCCAATCAAAACTTTACCCTACAAAAACAGGCGCACAACATGGGTAAAACCAGTTCTTGTAGCTGAAGTAAAATTCACCCAGTGGACCAAAGATGGTATCATGCGAGCCCCCATATTTCTCGGATTTCGAAGTGATAAAGCTCCTCAAGAATGCATTCTGGAAGCAGATCAGCCCGTACCTAGCGAGACGATCTTAAAAAGTTCGACGACGAACGATGAGAGTCAAACAGAAAATTATTCTTCGAAAGGGAATCAATTCAACACTACTTCCGCCACCGACACCCTCACCACAAACAAGATGACAAGAGGAAAACTAGAATTTTCAAATCTCGACAAAATTTATTGGCCTGCCATTAACGGCCAGAAGCCTATTACCAAGGGAGACTTGATATCATATTACGAATCAATAAGTGAACTGATTTTGCCACATCTGAGGGACAGGCCTCTTTCGCTAAGCCGTTACCCAAATGGCATTCACGGAAAATCATTCTACCACAAGGACTGGAATCAGTCAAGGCCTTCGTACGTAAAAACAGCAAAGGTGTACTCTGAACACAGAAACGCTGCCATAAACTACCTGGTATGTAATAATATTCAATCGTTGCTTTGGATAGTAAATTTGGGGGCCATCGAAATGCATCCTTGGTACAGTCGAATCAAAGATTTTGAGCACTGTAAAACTTCCAGGCTGCTTTATGAAGAAAAGTGCGGCTTGAATCTTCCTGATTTCGTCGTATTGGACTTGGACCCGTACATTTACTCTGGAAAAGAGAGGGCAGGAGATGAACCAGAATTCAATTTGAGGGGCTTTAGGGCGGCAGCAGAAGTCGCATTTGACCTTAAGGATGTACTTGATCAACTACATATAATCTCTTTTGTAAAATCTTCAGGTAAGACGGGATTGCATATTTACATTCCCACGATACCAAAGTTCAGTTACGATCAAACAAGATCTTTTGCAGAAATATTGGGCAAAATACTCATGTCAAAAATTCCAAATAAAATAACAATGGAATGGAGTACTGCCAAAAGAAAAGGCAAGGTATTTTTCGATTATAATCAGAACTCTAGGGGCAAGACAATAGCATCCGTATGGTCTGTTAGACCGACTCCATTGGCAACAGTATCTGTCCCTATAGGATGGAAGAACTTGGATAATTTCAAACCTAAAGATTTTACATTAAGAACGGTACCGAACATTTTCAAGTCCAGAAGGGACCCATGGCGCGGTGTAATAGATGAGAAGCAAGACCTTGCGAAAATCATTACTGCAATGAAAGACTTGACCTGAGGTATTGACCTTTATGAAAATCAATATTACGTATTTGTGTTGTGCAAGTGAGCCCGGGGGATCAGCATTTCAATAGTGACATTAGAAGCACTAGTTGCCCTCGTCCTTTAACATATCATCCATTGTTCTATATAGCTCTAGGTATTGATGTCCTTTTGCTGTTATCTTGTATTTTCTTTGGCCATCGTCGAACACGAGAAGAGTATTTTCTGTGAGTGCTTGCATGTACTTGTCTGCTTGCAAATAAGACAAGAAAGAGATATACATCATTTTTGTAAGACCTACTCCTTGTCGGTACTGAGCAGCAGATTGCAGGATAGTTGCGACTATATCGGATCTACTTCGGTATCTTGTCTTACGCTCCTTTACCATATGATATACTTTCTTTATAGATCTTAACACTTAATTGTCTATAGCCTCTTTCGGAATTGATCAAACGCGAGCAAGGTAGATTGATAGGATAGGGAATAGAAACCTGCTCTAGTTAGCGTTCTCGTATATAAAGATCATGTACTAATAGCTACATGCGATATAGAACAAGAGATCAAATTATTGGCCAGTTCTATGATCTACAGGCATCCAAGGAGGTATCACTCAAACTAAAATAAAGTTCACTTCCTTCCTCTCTTGTTAGCAACTTGAGTACGTTCAACTACAGCATTAACTTTTTTTACAAACCCACTTATACTATATCTCTTAGTTTAGATCGGTAGCAATAATCATTGCCTGAAGAATCTAGCTATAGTGATACCCCTGACGCAACGGAGCACCAAGCATTTCATATGGCCGATAAGATGGGAAACCCAAATACAAAAGTTAACGTGTATATAGAGGTAATGCTACTTGCTGAAAATCAAGTAAGAATCACTTATAGACATTTTGCCAATAACCGAAAAAGCGTAATCATTTCTGATGAGAAGTATCATATAGTAGAATCCGTATTTGGCGAGAGATCGGAAGAAAACTCTACAACACAATTAATCCGGTCACTGTTCAACTTAGAGTCACACAAGATGCTTGAAAAGGTCTGAAGACGGTTGTCAATAATTGATCTTTAATGTTGGGCGGCGGGTACTCCAGAACTCGATTTAGACTATTTATTTGTTTGGTGAATACGAAGGAACCTGCGGACTGACCTGAGTGTATTAAGCAACCCCTACCATGACTAAACTATTGTAATTTTCAAGAGCAATCCGAATTCACAATGTTAATTTATATATTCTGACTCTTACATCCAAACATGACTGTGCGTCCGAATCATTCTTTCCTTTTGTTTTTCAGATAGTTTCTCCAAATCACTTCGTAAATATGCACATACCGGAACAAATTGAAAGTCGAACTTGGGAGATAAAGCGCTTTCATAGTCAACCAATTCTTCAAGTAGATTGTGTTCAAAAAAAGTGTCCGTCATGCAAAATGCTCTCAAGCCTTTTTTACCTTTATTCACACAACACTTCACTAGCTCTAGCCATTGATTTTTTATATTATCCTTATCGACCTTTCCGTCTGGAATATACCAATCCTTGCTCTCCTTGAAAATTAGTGAACCGTCAGATAATAGTCTGTCAACATCAATTCCGTTTGTTATGAAGGTCTCCTTTAATAAATCGAGATTAGTATTCTTGCCAGTAACTAGCATAACGCATTCATTATTCATTATTCCATTTTTAAAAAAACGAATACTCTCTGTAATTTCTTCAGTTACTGAATTGTAACTAGCCAGTATATGGTCTTTCAACCCTACTTTGCTAATTCCATATACAGCTTCCCTTACCGCTGACAACAATGTGATTAGCTTAAAAGGTTTTAACAGAATATTTTCAGTTTCAATACCAATCGATATTGCTTGTGTTTTTAATTCTTCGCTGCTATTCGCAGTAGTAACGATTATTTTCTGGTTGGGATTCAACTCAAGAATTGTTTTGGCGACTTCAAGTCCATTAATATCATGTAAACCGATATCAATGATAATTACGTCAAAATCTTTAGTTGCCCGCTCGACCTCATCCAGACATCCGATACCACTAGTTGCCAGAGTATGATTTAATCCCTCCGAACTAAGGTAGGCATCTAAAAGATTCAACATTTCCTCGTTTTGACTCGCTACCAGTAACTGCAAAATGTACAATTACAAGCGCACCAAATCATATATAAGGCTTAAATCTTTTTGTTCTTGATAATCAGTTTATGGTTCGCGTTGTATAATGTCACTTGATGGAAAGTTCAAGAATAAACATCTCTAGGTTATGAAGGCAACAGGGATAGGCATTACTGAGTTAAAGTTAAGAATGATGGCCTGGCTATGCACTGTGAGTAATGGCGACCATTTGTGGATGCAAACGGACAGTCAAGTGTGCATAGTCACTGGGCCAAATATTGAGATGGCAACCGAACTAATACGTCGTTTGAAGAATATATTCGAAAGAAAATTAGTGCTCATATTTCAGAATAAAGTAACGGTTTTATGTTTTTTCATGATGTGTTTATTCCGCTAGTCGTAAGTGCCTAAATAACTCAGTCCTCCCTTTTATGATCATCAACCTCATAAAGATCGTAGTCTCCGACTCCGTGAGCTTCTTCTTTAGTACTTTGTCCCACTTAATATTTAGAGTATTCAGACTGCTTTTACTATGGCCGCATTCCTAATAACCATCAACGCACAATATTTAATGAAATTTAAAGAATACCTACGTGAGAATCTGCTTTCAAGGTAATAATATTTAACGTATATTTTTTCAACTGCCCCCCACACTGAAAAAATGCTGTGCGGTGGGAAGGTATTTACCCTTAAGAAATTTTCTCCAAAATCAGATTCTTCACTAGACACAAGCACATTAATTTGGTTCCATGAAATATTGGTAATTAACACACGACGATCACCTATTAAGATGCATAAGCAATAAGCCTGGCCAAATGAGTGCGGCTTGTTAAATTTTGTATTGAAGTTTCAGTAATTTGTTCCTCAAATAAGCGTCAATGTTTTTCAACACCTGAGGGCTAGATTCGACTTGTCTCTCTAGTTGCGAATCACTATACTGCACATCCAGGTACTCAATCTTCATACTGGAGGGTGTATATCGCAACTCTATTGTAAGGACCCCAGATCTGGACACACCTTTTTCATCGGGGTACGTAAGCGAAATCATATCCATAAATGTAAAGTCGTCGCTATCGTGAGAGCACGACTTTTCGCGATCGCTTTCAAATTTTGGGTTACTTGTCAACACTTCAAACCCTCTGGTAAGATCTGGATAATATTCTATTTAACTGTCTGGTCGTAATTCACAGTGTAAACGAAGTATATTAACTGTACTTATGAAACAATTAGTGGTTAAAGCCGGGGAAAGCTTGATATCGTTACTGACAGAACTAGAGGTAGAAAAATGTGTCTACTAGGACTGCTATTGATCGAATTTCGGCCCATTCAACTATTACAAAGAGAATTGAGTGTTGAAATATAATTATGCCCAATAATAAAAAGAGCTACAATCAATCATTAACCAGATCTAATCTTATCAATAATTTTCCTTTTACATCTCAGCGGTTTAATCAAGGATCAGTACTAGACCAAATATGCGATGCTTTCAATTCAGGCTATAAATACATTGTATTGGAAGCTCCTACTGGCTTTGGTAAGAGCCCTGTTGCAATAGCAGTTGCACTGACTTTGGGCTCAAGTTACATATGTACTTCAACCAAAGATTTACAGACCCAATACTCGAGGGATTTTCCATATCTGAAGGCAGCAAAGGGCAAGAATAATTTTCCTTGCTTGGTAAAGGAAGATTTTATCAAGAATAATTCATATCAATGTGGGATCTGTATAACACATAACGAAAACGAATGCTACCATACAACGGTAGAATATGGTCCATGTATGACTAATGAAGCCTTCAAGGAAGGAGGCTGTAAATACAGATCCTTTCTTAAGGATTACAAAATAAGTAACAAGGGCACAAAGGCTGAACATGTATTCATAGGAGAGGATACTGAAAATTATTATCAAAAGGAATATTCACAGTGGTTGCACCTACTGAATCTGAAGGAAAAACCTACTTGGAAGCCGTGCGAGTACTTTAACCAGTTGAATATGGCACTAACTGCAAGTCACTCTATATTCAATTATTCAATCTTTTTAGCCCTTTTACCTAACAAGAAAAGTCTACCTGAAAGAGAGTTATTGGTATTGGATGAGGGTCACCTTTTAGAGACTGAGATTGTAAAATTCAGAGGATTAACTATATCCAAAAGGAGATGGAAAAGGTATATTCATGATTTTAAGATAATTGATTATGGTTATGATGATATCCAGAACTGGATTGATTTTCTTATCGAAGTTGAATCAAAGCTGCTTTCCCTAACTGGTAACAGTTCCCTGGCAGAATCATTAGCTCTTGAACGAAAAGTCAAATACAGTTACCGGCGGGGAAAAATCACACCAAAAGAAGGTAATAGGAACATCGGAAACAAGAACAATAACGGAAACAAAATAGTTTCCGCATCTGATTTATTTGAAAGTGATGAAGATCTAGAACAAAAATATGCTAATGATGACAGCACAACAAGAAAATCAGCAACAAGTCTTGGAGAAGAGCTAGCTGTTGATGCACTCAGAGATATTGAGCGACTTACAAGAACAATAAATAATATTCTCTCTAATCAAAAGAATTGGATAGTATCTGAAATAAAGAAAGAAAATTATGAAGTCGTCAAAGTTGAGCTAAAACCACTAGACGTGTCAGTATTCTGTAAGGGTGTATTCGAAAAATGCTCAAAAACACTGATTATGAGTGCAACAATACTAGATCATAAAGTATTTTGCAGAAATGTTGGATTAAATCCAGAAAAAGTTAAATTTATACAAATACCATCAGACTTCCCATTAGAACACAGATCTATCATTCCTCTTAATGTCGCATATCTTAACTACGATAACTTACAATCTGACGAAGTAAAATTGGCTCTTGCAAAGACTGTCGACAATTTAATGACACTTCATAAAAATGACAAAGGAATAATCCATACAACGTCATATGAACAGCTGAATTTCATAAAGGAAAATTTATCACAAACCAATGCAAGAAGATTGTTGGTAACGGACCCTGAAATACAAAGAGATGAGGTAATATTTGAGCATACGCGCAGTTCTGGCAAATCCACCGTGCTTATCTCACCTTCATTGCACACAGGTCTTGATCTGAAAGATGAACTATCCCGGTTTCAAATAATAACCAAAGTGCCTTATCCTAACAAAAGTGATAGATGGACCAATGCAAAGCGAAATATAGATACAGGATGGTATTATTGGCAAACTGCGCTAAAGTTGATACAGGCTTATGGGCGATCCGTAAGGTCAAAGGATGACTGGGCAAGGACGTACATTCTGGATTCAGCATTTGGGTATTTTGTAAAGAAGAACAAGGATATACTTCCAAGCTGGTTTATACAAGCAATTAGGCAGCGGTAATATTATAACTGAACTGTAATGCTATTTCCTCCTCCTGTAAAACAAGAAAATAGCCTTAATAAGTCTAGAACAAAAACTCAAAGAGTATTAACATAGATGTTCATGTATTTTTTTGATCAATCTAAAAAGAAATAGTTGTAGAGTGATCAAAAGTGCGATTTTTACAGTCTTTGAAACACAAATTAGGGTTAAATAAACCGGCCCAAATGAAAATGACAAAGCAGGAAATCAAGATATTACAGCTTATCAAACAGTTGCTGGACCAAACGAGACAATGATTTTCAGTCTTAATTATACCTTAGCAATCTCGACAAAAGAGGTGAATGGAGGAACATGCGAAATAACTCCGCTCCAATCACTGACACTAAGAAGCAATTATCAATGCTACTTTATTTTTTGTTAATCTTAATGCTGATTAAAGTTCCAGTCTTTAAAATACTTGTTAGTAGGATAAACATAGTGGCAAGTAGGAACTCTATTTTGGAATGTGTTAGTTGTGGATGTAAGCTCACCTTCAGAGCCAAAAAGAAGTATGACAAATGCCCAGTCTGTAATGGTGTTGATTTCAAAATAGTAGAGAGCTCAAAGTATGTATTTGACCCACTATAAACATTGACGGACTAAAGTATGCTATATTTTGAGATTTTTTACATCACGTCCACGGCCCCCCAGCTACGCGAAAATAAGTCTGACAGAAAAAAAAGGAAAAATTAGTAGCTAGTAGTTGGTCGTGTGTCCTAGACACTTTACTGTGCCAGTGAAGTCATGATTCAGGCCCTTAATTGTTTCATAGTGAATTTTATGATGTCCTGCACCACAGGTTCCGCTTATTACTATATTCTTGGGAACTTTAGCTTGGCATATCCCGTCATGAGTTTCCTTTCCTTTCAACTCATAGGTCTTGCCGTCCGTTTTCCCTTCAGAAATATATCCACCTTTGTTTTCAGCACCCGTAAAAGGCGATGCTATATCCCAGTAACCGTGCATTGTCCCCATTCTAGTATGTGCAGAAAACTGTAAACCATTTGTGTTCTTAGAACCCCCAGTTGAACAAGTAATCTTCTGACTTTCACTTGTTCCATGTACTATTGCACCTCCTACGAAAGAGTGTTTTGCTAGTGCTTGATTTGCTGTCATGACAATTGTTGGACCGACCACTAATCCTACTGCCACAATACTAAAGACTGCTATCATCGTACTTGTACTTAATTTCAACTCCATTTCTATCTCATTTTTCCTTTTCTGCGGAAATATATAAAGATTCTAACCATTACCAGAAATATGTACCCTGCAGGATCGAGAGCCAATTTGAAAAGTCAAATGGCTGGCTTGAGAGTTGCGTGCATGAGCAGTGCACAAAAATCTTTGTGTTTAAGTAAGGGCATTCGTTGCTATTCATGAATCCCCGATTTTGGAGTTTAGCATAGTATCGAAAAGATGACAATTGTTTAAATATTCTTGTACGCGCAATAACGAATACTACTACAATGCAAAACAGGGAGCCAAATCCAACTTATGTTGCCGTAGTTGACGACGAGCAGGATTTGGTATGCTTGTTCCGAGATGCATTATCTCAAGTTTCTGGAGTTCAAGTGTTCGGCTTTACCGAACCAATGTTAGCCCTACAACACTTTGAAGTAAACCAAAGTAAATACCGAATCATAATTTCTGACTATAGAATGTCTGCAATGAATGGAATTGAATTTCTATCCAGAATCAAAGAAATTAATCCATCTGTAGCAAGAGTGCTAATGAGTGCGTTCGAAATTGAGGACAGAATCTTTGAACAATTTAACTGTGTCGATAAATTTTTGCAAAAGCCAATCAAAATTTCTGATTTGATCAAGGAAATTCAGAAGCAGCCTAAATCAACCCAAATCGGGAAAGAAGTCACAATTACGTGAAAAAGGGGATCTTCCTTCGAAAGTTATCTTTTCAATAACTTTATAATAATAATGATCACTGACATGGAATTTCTGTTGGTCCACCGGTCCACCGGTCCGTTTGTCCATCAAGAATATTGTCTACTTCAAACTCGAGCCATTAACTTTGATCCGATCTATTTTCGAGAGCCATTTAAGAGGAAAGCAAGCCAATTATTTATACTACTTAGGTTGGACGACAGCTGGGCTTGCTAGTGACCAATTTGTTCGATTACTGTAGTTAGCTCGTCAATAGATATCGGCTTCTTTAGTACAGCACGTACTCCATCATCTAAGAATGATTGCAATTGTTCATCGTTTATTGCAGACGCACTCAATATTACAATCTTCCTTTTTTCTAAGAGGTTTTCCATTTTTAGAGAGTTCATGATATCGATACCGCTGAACCCGGGCATTGCCAGATCAAGTATGTTTATATCGAAATTCCCAGATTTTATTGCCTTTAACCCTTCATTACCATCGTTAACAACAGTACAATTGAAACCGTCTAGGGCTTCCAAATAGAATGACAACATGTCGGTGATTTCTTTATTATCATCTACAATTAGAACATTCATTTCTTACAGTTAAAGCCTTTACTCGCTTCAAGCTTTATAGGCTTTTCTCGAGTCCGACTCAGTTGGCTATTAACTAATTAATTGCTGTCCCTAAACTTAAAATTCGGCAAGACAGATAGCAAGTAACGATAAATGTCTATCCCGCCGCCCGATGTCGCAGTTGAGCGAGCTGAGCTAATTTCAGATAAGAGCCTGATCCCAAGCACTATTTCTGAAGTTATTTCAAAAGCAATCTCATTCATGGCTATTTGTGTTGAAGGACCTAGCTTTAGGTCGAGCATGACTAGACAATATAAGCAGGCAATAGTTGATGCTCATAAAAGGGGAATTACTGTCAAGTTTGTTACTGAAATAACAAAGGAGAATGTAAAAGATTGCAAGGCGTTGCTATCGATTGCCCAGATTTATCATGTAGACGGTATAAAGGGGAATTTTGCGGTAACTGATACAGAGTACTTTGGTGCTGTATCTTTAGAAGATAAACAGACTATCAGCCAGCTCATTCATAGTAACTCAAAACAAATAGTAGAACAACACAAGTTTCTATTTGAAAACCTTTGTGATAAAGCCATTCCGGGATTACAGAGGATAAATGAAGTCGAAGAATTATTACTAACGGAGAGGACTAAAGTAATATATGGCGAGGAAAAAATTGTAAGCACAATACTTTCTTGGCAAAAAAATGCACAAAAGTTTTGGAACCTGTGCGTTGATTCGGCTATACCAAATTTCTCAATGTCACTAAAAATAAGAAAGGGTTACAACGATGCCAAGGCTAGAGGAATAAAAATCAGGTATGTAACAGAAATTACAAAAGACAACATTGGGCAATGCAAAGAGCTTATGAAGTATGCAGAAGTACGTCATTTGGATGGCCTAACAGGTAACTTTGTTGTAAGTGAAAAAGAATACCTTGGAGAAGCAGTGAGCAAGGACTTTTTTTCACATTTAATTTATAGCAACAAGAAAGAGATAGTGGAGCAGCAAAACTACCTCTTTGGAAACCTTTGGAATAATGCTTTGTCTGCTGAGCAGAAAATTCGACAAATAGAGGAAGGGATTACTCCTTCACGCACTGAAATTATTAGAGAAACAGACATGGCAGCTAGAATTGCAGAAGCAATATCAAGCTCATCATATCTATGTGTGTGTGCTTCTTTTAAAAACTTAAGGTTACTTGAGAAAGTAATGAAACGTTCTCTAAAGAAATTACTTGAAGATTACAGAGACGGTAAACACAAAGGAATTAGATGGATTGGAAGCATAGAGACAGAAGAGGATATAGAAATTGTCAATAGATTCCTGACCTTAGGAATGGAAATAAAGCACATTAATACTATACCAGTTGATTTCTTAGTCACCGATAATGAATTTAACTTGATTATGGACGAGTTGGACGAAGGCAAACCTTCCCACCAACCTCATACCTTGGTAAGTAATGAGCCTGCCTACCTTGACCATTTCCATATTTTATTTGAAAGATTATGGAATGAAAGAGCTACCATTAGTGCTTATGATAGGATACTGGAAGTTCAAGAAGGCATCGCACCAGAGGAGATCAGAATATTGTCCAATCCAGCAGAAGTACAAAAGCAGTACATTAATATGATTAATTCTGCCGTGTCCGAAATTTCTTTAATCATTGCCACACCCAATGCACTGCACAGGGCCCAAAAATTTGGAGTAGTAGATTTACTGTCGAAGGCAACCAAAGAGCGAGGCGTTAAAGTAAACCTTATCATTCCAGGATATAAAGAGCAGGAAGACAGCAGAACAGGTGGTGAAGTTGCTCTTCCTAGCCCCAGGCTGTTTTTCGACGTTGAAAGCCTATCAACTCTATATCCAAATATTGAGGTGAGGCGCAACGTTCCTTTCATCCGACAAACAAGCAAAATAAAATCCACCTTCCTAATTGTTGATAGGCTATCATTGCTAATTGTGGACTTGAAAGACGACTCAAAGGATGATTTTATGCTTGCGACTGGCTACGCTACCTATTCAAGTAGCGCATCTAGAACGCAATCCTATACTTTTATCTTTGATACCATTTGGAGGCAGGCGGAACTTTATGAAAAACTAAAGAATCACGATAACATGCAAAGAGAATTTATAAATATTGCAGCTCATGAGCTCAGAACTCCCACGCAGGCTATAGTTGGTTACTCTGAAATGATGTTGAATTTTCCAGAGAAGAAGGATATATACCAAAATGCCATTTCTAGGAATGCAGAGCGGCTAATTAGGTTATCTGGCGATATTCTGGATGTGGCAAGAATTGAATCTCAAACCTTGAAGCTAAACAAGTCTAGTTTTGAGCTTAACGAGAAAATCAAAAATGTAATAACAGACATCAAGGAAAGTTCACATTGGATAACAGATGCAAAATCACAAAATATTAACATTATTTTTGAACCCGGCTTGCCACTAAACGTGGAGGCAGATAAATTGAGGATTTTTCAGGTCATGTCGAATTTACTTAACAATGCACTAAAATTTACAGATAAAGGATCGATTACCATATCTATATTGAAGGACGAAAAGATGAATGAGGCCATTGTGAAAGTTACTGACACTGGAAAAGGTCTTGATAAGGAAATTCTCCCGCGGCTATTTACCAAATTTGCTTCAAAGTCAGACAAAGGCACGGGACTAGGGTTGTTTATATCAAAAGCCATCGTGGAAGCTCATGGCGGTCGCGTCGAAGGCTACAACAACCCTGAAGGTAACGGTGCGACATTTGTATTTACGTTACCGTTGAGTTGACCACATCAAAGTTATTTTGCTCAATATCTGTCATTATTGATTCTTCATAATGCCTTTTAACTTCTTCTTTAAATTGGTCCCCTACATCCAGGATGTATAAATCAATGGCAGCTCCAATACAAGAATCACATAGATTTTCTGCGTGCAAAAGTCCGTCACCATTATCATAATAAGCAATGTGAGACCCCCTCTTCCCACATTTGAGGCATGATTCGTGATTTCCCATTGGCTTGATTCCTATTATTTTACCCTTCATCTTCATAGTGAGCGAATGGCTAATGAATAAGAGTTCAAGTCTACTTTATTACTTGATTCTGTCAAGATTTAAGAATTTTAGAATCTTCTAATAATTTACTTCATTTTTTTACACATATACTTTCTGATCCTACTTATTACCCTAAAGTTCCCGAGAGGTTGGAAACTACAAAAGTGAAATGATAATTGCAATATATTATATTGGAATTAAACTACATATCTAGAGGTTATGAAAAAAGACAAACTCCGTGGTATGCAATATCGCAGCCATCTCGTTCTGATCGCGGCTGCGATTATGATACTTTCCTTCTACCTTCATTCGTTTGCTTTCAATAATTTTCCACTAAACTCAGAGGTTGTAGAGGCACAAAGTGCACCAAGTGTATCTACCACCACCACCTCCACTTCTAATACAAGTTCATTATCACTTTCTGACCTTTATGCTAAAGTACAAAAGTCAGTGGTGCAAGTTTCTGATGTCCTCAGTACTATGAATGTACAGGGCGCAAGGTTAGGCTCTGGATTTTTCTATGATGACGACGGCCACGTAGTAACTAACTATCATGTTGTGCAAACTAATGCACGAAACGCCGGATTTGATGTAACATTTTCTGATGGCAATGCATATACAGCTGAGCTCATTGGCTCTGATCCATACTCTGACCTTGCTGTCCTAAAGATTCAGGATGCACCAGCTAGTCAGATAGTACCGCTTCCTCTAGTGAACTCTTCTGGAATGAAGGTAGGAGAGACCGTGGTGGCGATAGGGAATCCGTTTGGACTTGCAGGTTCTATGAGTACGGGAATTATAAGTGGGCTTTCGAGAATCTTGCCGTCAGGCAATGAGAATCCGTCGGCAAGCCCGCTTTCTCCATCATTCTCAATTCCAAACATGATTCAAACCGACGCTGCAATAAATCCTGGAAACTCTGGAGGGCCATTACTCAATACAGATGGTAAAGTAATCGGTATAAACACTGCCATCTTCTCAAACACAGGTTTTTACGCTGGAGTTGGATTTGCGGTTCCTTCTGATACTATAATGAAAATAGTGCCACATCTTATCCGTGAGGGAACTTATATGCATCCATACTTGGGCATAGCAGGGATGGACATTAGCAAGAGCATTGCAAGGCAGATGGGATTAGAGAAAGTACAAGGAGGCTTTTTGATCACCAGTATTACACCTGGTGGACCTGCGGACAAATTCGGTTTACAAGCAGCAGAGCTGATCTCTAGTGATACTAGCAGACCTGTAATTAGGGGAGGAGACATTATTTTGAAAATTGATAACCATGACGTGAAAAAAATAGATGATGTCGTATCCTATTTGGAACAAACTACTTCTGTTGGTGATACGGTTAAACTGACAATAAATAGAAATGGGGATATCCGAGAGCAAAATTTAGTACTTGAAGCACGACCTTCTCCGGGTAATATTCAAAATGTGGCAGGCGAACGAATGAATCCCGAATTAAGCCCGCAGCCACCGAATGACAACAATGGGGGCAGTAGCAATGAGGGTGATGATTATGAAAGATGTTCAGGATTTATGGGAAAGGGATTATGTGATTTCTTCTTTGGTAAGTAAATGGCATTTCGTTCAAGGTTAGGCGTCTGGTTCTAAGTAGCATGAATGAAGGGTAGATGCTAACTTTTGATTAGACAATCGAAAAACAATGATTAATTTGAAACAGGCAAGAAAAATAATGTATGCAACAGTCGTGTCCTGTTGTTTCCCAGACCTTTCGGCCTAGGATGAACTTACTGATTTTTTGTTTCAGTAGCCCTCAACAGAACATTAATTATACGTGATTCAAATATATAAGGATATTGCACTATTTTTATAGTTAAATTTAATATCTTAATAGAAGTAGCTTAATTATTAACTGTACATGAAAACTTCATATCAATTATGGTCAAATTGTAAATTATTTTGCTATGCTGATGATACTTGATGATCCTTGTTGATACTTGGACTCACCATCCACAAATTTACTATTACGTGCAGTCGACTGAACAATGAGGAGCCTGGTTAGCCCATTGAAACTTGATCAAGAAGAAGTTCAATTTTTAGGCAGCGATACCATTTTGCATCAATATTGCATTAATGCAGTTTTGAATTCGATATTACTTACACGCACTTCCTAAGGCCAGGTTCCAACGTTTCCGAATCAAAGTAACAATCTTGATCAGAACATAAAGTCAATTCCACGGTTAAACAAAGATAATAAAAGAATAGAACGTATGCTGAAAATAGGACAGTGTGTGGTAGTATTGAGATAGGAATTTATTTCCCCGAGTGACCTCTAATATCATTTGGCTTCTTTCAAGAAGGTATTAACTTATCTCGTAGTTGTTGCTTTATTTGACATAGTTATTGGTCAAAATATTACATGTTGTTCAAATGTTTATTCTCAAGAACTAGATATTAAGCATGACGGGCAGCTAGGGTCAAAGGGAACAGCAGATGGACAATTCAAGTCCCCTCACAGTCTTGCTGTAGATCGCTTTGGTAACATCTATGTCGGAGACACGGGGAATAAGCGTATACAAAAATTTTCTCCAAATGGTACATTTCTTCTGAGTTGGGGTTCAGCTGGATCTGGTAACGGTCAATTCATGGGGTTGCATGATGTTGCAGTTGATCCGGCAGGAGAGTTTGTTTACTCATTAGAAACAAACAACCACCGAGTTCAAAAGTTTGATTCTAATGGTAATTTTATCACAAAATGGGGGTTTAATGGCACCGGTGGCCGTGAAGCGCAAAGGTCACCCCATCAGCTGGCAATTAACCTAGATGGAATTGTTTATCTGACCGATAGAAATGGAAATCAAATTCTAAAGTTCAATGACAATGGCACATTTATTGGAACTATAGGGTCAAAGGGTGACAAACCATTACAATTTGAAGGTCCCCACGGAATAGCCATTGACCTCAACAATAATGTTTACTTGACTGACATGAAAAATTCCAGAGTCCAGGTCCTA
>JBIOZE010000101.1:0-10093 GCA_044870745.1 Nitrososphaeraceae archaeon
CAGTCATCGCGATGAAGTATTTTGTATTCAAATTCAACGCTAATTTTCCTCTTGTTGAAACTTTGATTTAAGTTTCACCGAAAAATCGTACTTATTAAGTTAAGGAATCAGATCCAGAAAATTGTTCCTGATGGAAAATAACTACCTTTTTACTTATTTCCTTGCAGGTAAACACAAGAATGATTATTTTGAGTTATACTCTTAAAACTAAGAGTTTGTATGGCACCAAAATAGTTACAATTTATACTAGATACAAAAGTCAGATGATTACAATATATTTGCAATTTCTAATTATTAGCATTTGGAGTAAACCCCCAAATTCGCCATATTGTGTTTATACTTGTTCAAACAAGGCACTCAGATACAAGCAAACTCTTTTAACTGGACAACAAATGGATAGGAAAAGGACACAAAATAGACGATAAGTGGGCAGGATAGAATTATACAGAATTTGACTGCAGTGGATGGTCTGTTTATGGAAATAACTCAATATTTGAGTGATAGAAATGTTATCTCCACAACAGGGAACAGAACCTAGCAATTTCAACGTGCAGAAAAATGTTTGTGGCTTTCGATGCTCTTATTACAGATGGATTCACTTCACTTGGTTCCCAATTGACTTTGGAATTCATTCCTAATATTCCATTCCTGTAGATGGACGCCACCCTGCAAGCTGTGGGGATCAATATACTCGACCTAAACACGCAAATACTTAGACAATTTTGTGTATCAATTGAGTGAAGAAATCCAGCCGGTTAAATCGCATTTCCATTGGAGTGCCGACTGTAAAGTTGGGTGCGAAGAACAGAAGGCTTAAATCGATGATCAAGTTGTCCTAGTGAAATGAATAACTTGTTCTCCTCCTCCTCCTCATCCTCATCATCATCATCCTTCTTATCAGTCGTCGCTGCTGTGTGTACGGCCATCCGATAGTAATCATAGCAGCGTATGAATTATTACTCAACTCTGCTTCATGGTATGACTGACTGGGTATTTCTCTGGGCTTGGGCTAGAAGAGACGTTGAATTCAAATACAAAGGTAAAGAAAACTCTCCTAGCCACTCCACAGTTAGCGAGAATGTGGTGGATTAGCCCAAACATGATACGACAATTAGAGATTTAATTTTTTGTTTAAGTATCAGTTTGTCCAAAATCATTGTGGTGCAATATTGAATTAGATTTAACCAATTGACTTTTTTGATTTTAACTGGATTCGTTGTGCTGAGCTGTTCTTTATCATTAGTGTCTGCTCAAATATTAGTTCCGGGAATGCATGGAATGAGCATTGTTTCAGGAGTTAAATTTACCTGGGTAATAGTTTCAAGTGACAACGAAATTTCAATAAATGTAAGATATAATGGAACTGGTATAGCGCCACCGATTACGGTTGTGGCATCTGCTCTAGCAAATGATGGTCAAACAACTATCGGAGGGAGTCAGGTATTGGAGTCAGGTTGGATTTCACCTAACAGTATGGTAGTTAAAGTAAACGGAAGCTCTTCACTCTACGATGCTGACCTTATCACTGTTGTTGCCACTCCCTATGGCAATCCTTCTCTTATAACGCAAGCACCTCCGACTTCGATAGATACCCAAACTCAACCAACAACATCAGAAACTCCATACAGTTCACCTAATACTCTATCAAGTAACGACAAGAACTGTTACCCTTCCTATATCGGTGTATGTGTCCCTCCTCCTCCTGCTTTAATAAATTGCTCTGATATTCCCGAAACAGATTTTACAGTAAAAGGTCCTGATCCACATGATCTTGATAGAGATGGTAATGGCATAGGTTGTGAAAGCTCGAAATAACGTTGAGCGTACGTTATAATAATAAAGTAATCTTGCTCACAGTCTCCGTTTGGATTAGCGTAACGAGCTACGACGCAGGTTCATTCATCTTTGTCACAGAACTACCATGCTTTGAGAAAAAAAAGCGGAGCTTAAACAGGTTCACCAGTGCTAGGTTGATTTTTGTCTCTCTTGACGGCGGTTGGTTCGTGGGATGCTATTTTGTCGGGTGACATGGGTTCTTTACTACCCGATTCATCTGGGTGTTGATTATCTTCAGCTCTTTCTTTTCCCTTCTCCTTTTCGTATTCTGCACCCATATCGCTACCAGGGTCAGTAACCTTCTTGGCCACAGCTTTAGCTCCTGCCTTTAATTTGTCGAACGTATCTTCAGCTTCTTTTGCCATACTGTTATGATGTTCAACATATTATTAGAACGTTGATCTAAGCGCAGCCGTTTTAAAACAACGTGCTCATGGCTACTACAAACTGCAGTGTATTTCTGAAAATCGAAACTCTTGATGGTTAAATACCGTGGAACGTAAAATTAGTTAGAGTCCGGAAGCTAAAACGCATCTACTCCCAAAGGTTGTGATAATTATACGGTATGTGGCAGGAGTCACTAGTCGTAGTCATCAATGAACGTTTGTATGTTCTTTGAGCTCCTGTCGCGTTCCTCTCTTCATGTTAGTGTTTTTGGACCGGAATATTCTGCCGTATCCTATTAATATAGAAGCAATCAAATTGATAGTCAGACCAGATAGAATTAGAATCTGCACCATTAATATCAATTAAACATAATGCATAATTAATGATCATGCATACATTGTTAGGTTCAGATACTGCGGGCAATCTTGTCGGAAAACTATAGTTAGCGCTGTAGACGCCAAAATTTGAATTAAACCAATAACTCTACACAGACAGACAAAGATTCGCGAGCAAAATCTTAATACTTCAAAAAAAGGTAATAGAACGTTACCAACCGACGAAACTGTAACTATGGTCAACAAGATATAAATATATTGTTTCCAGAAAAACTAGTGTACGCTTTGAAATCATTAGATATCATGAAAGTCCTAGGCAACAAAGATTCATTTGATTTATTCAACAACATAGCTGAAAAAGTTATTATTGACACTATGGTTTTGCAATCTACCACTAGATTGTCCAAGAAGCGATACTATACAGGGATACAAAAATTGATGGCTTGTGGTTTAATAAGGAGAAAATCTAAGAATTTATCTCTTACCTCTTTTGGTCAAATTATTAATGATATAATGCTAAAGATGGATTCTGCAGTAAACGAATACTTTAGATTAAAGGCAGTCGATTTGATAATAGGCTCACGGGGAATAGGAGAAAAAGAATGCAGGCAGCTGGTAGACGAATTTATAAAGGATAGAGAAATTAAAACGGTTTTGTTAGAAAGAATTGAAGGACATCTTAATTGATTCTAAATAAGAAGGCGGATCAATATTTTTGAGTCCGATTTTCAAGTCACCTGTGCCGCTATTATATCATGAAGTTTAAGATAAATGTGTGCTAAATGGTCTGTAAATGAATTTGTCTTCGTCATAAGGTAATTAAGCCCGTGGGACAAGGTAGGTATGTTAATGGACAAAAGAGATGCCAGGTTTGTGAAATATTTATTGAATGGCCGGAATTGTTTGTCCTTGTTGCGGTTACCGACAAAGCCCCGAATTCTGAGATTTAAGGAAAAACTAAGACATGACCATCGGGTCCTTTGAAATATTCTGCTTTCCTCGGATTTTAAAATAATCACTCTGAAAGGTTTTCAGTCAATCCCTATAGATGGGGGGAAGATAGTAATTCACACTGACACGTTATCTAGAAGAAGCCGAGATACATTCGGCGCGCATAACACGTGGAAAAATTTGTTCACTACTTTTAAACCTGAAAACAATATTATTATCTAACATTAGCTCATGTTGCACTACTAGCCTGGGAACGCGGAAATTTCATTCCTGGCATTTGTCAAGTTGACGGGAAACTCTAAGGGATTAGACAAAGGTGACGTTTTTCCCAAATCTGTGAATTGAGCAACTACTTTCAGATTTGATTTTGTATTGTTGGCCAATGTCGTAAGGTGGTAATGATTGCCAGTATCGTTTAGAAAAAATCCCTGCTTGGAAGACGAAGTCTTCAGAAGGACACCGCTGGCATCAAAAATCTTCATGACAGAGTTGATCGGACTATTTTTTACCGATGGATCCTTAACGACATAGTTGAATAGAAGTCTAATACTTGTTGCATTCAACCCGCTTGAATCTTTTCTTATAACATCGACGGATGATTTAGCTATAGAAATCTCTAGTCCATGATGTGCAGATACCTCTATTGGACTCGTTAACAAAAACAAGATGCTCCAGAAGACGACCGCGGTCATCGAATGATATGTTTCCAAACTACAACCTGCCCTAACCAAATTTGTGCTATTAATCAAGTAGCGCCTTCGACAGCATCTTGTAGTAGGAATAACTTTTTGTCAATAAGCGCGTTTGTAACAAATGTGGGTATTTCTATATTATATTTGGCCGGAAAGATCCGATTTATGTATTGGACCAATTCAATTCGCTTTACAATATCCTTAGTCTCCGAGCATTCTTTCAAAAGCTCAGTTAGCATAGCCTTAGTTTCCACGTCTATTAGTTTATGGATATTAACATTTATCTATGTGTGGTCGCGCAACTGAGAATACGGCAACAGCTCTGATTCAAAATTACGCGCTGGCAAAGTGTGACTGATAACCGTCATCACCGTCGGAAGATCAATTACAAGACATTATAGAAGTTAAGTGAAAAGAAAAGAAAAGAAAAGAGAGGGGATTTTTAAAGCAGATACTATGGGCAGGGGAACTGACCTGAGAAAGTGGTGCACAGACTTTGTCCTAGTTCGCTTGGGTGCTTGCTGCCATCAGGATCGAGTAATGGATTTATGTTTCCAATACCTGCTCGTCCGGGTCGGTCAGGAGTAAGGTCGACTGCGGGAGGAGTGCTGGCATGCTCACCAAATGATTTTCCATCTGTCGATGCGGCGCCAGACGTAAGTTTACCCCATCCTGAAGGATTGTCGGTATTAGGATTTGCTGCAAAGACAAGGGAACCTGTTCCTAGGCTCAATAAGCCTACTGCTGTCAATGCAATCAAAATATGTAGTGCTTTCATTATTATAAATGCGTAAGGTTCACATGTTTAAATATTGTGGAGTAGGCAAAACTGTAAGGTTCCGTTTATGGAAACATTCCCCATTTATTGTAAAAAAGACTCAACTTTAGCGTTACCTTATCAATAAGTACATTGCAATAACTTTACCACTTTGCAAGAATTTAATTGCATTCTACAAAAATATTGTATGTGTAAAATTTTTAAACATTAGATGACTTGTCAACGTGCCAGAATTCTTCATGTTCTTGTCTTTGTGTTTCTAACCAGTACTTCAAATTACAATAGTGACACTTTAACTGTGGCCTGGGTCTTTTTTTAGGTAAAAACTGAACACATTGATAACTGGGCTGCTTATCAATTTGACCAATCTTGAATTTAGTTTTCTTGGAAGTCAAGTATCTGTTTGCTAGATAAAAAATTGTCCACTGGGCAAGAGTGTTCTGCCACTGGCAGTCATAGCTATTATCGAACTCGGTTTCATCAATCAGCTTAATCAGTTTTGCATCCTGCCTCGCACTGACTACAGTTTCAGAATTCATTTTTATGCCAAATTCTGAGAAAGCGTCGTTGGTCCAAAGTTCTATGTTCCCTTGACTCATGTCGAAGTTAGTTCAATACTAAATAGTCAATCATTGAACTCAATAGTTAATGCCAACATGCGAGGGCTATAATGGAAATAGGCAAGATGAATAAAGATAGCGCACAATATACATGCTGATTTTGTGATAGCGGAAGAAGGCATACCAGAATATTGCAAATGTTAATCATTCATTATATGACAGTTTTAAAAATAAAGTGATTGGATAAATACAATGATGAGTATGTGTGATTATGGACAAGTATGATACTTTACAATCAACTGACGATAACATAGAGTCTCCTACTACTTATGGTAAGGACGCATACAAAAAATACAGAAAGAAGGAGAAACTCAAAGAAGAAGCAGGAACCCTAGGTGGTAGCTATGGACAGAAAAAAACTAGAATAGTTATGGATGAACATTATGCCACCTTAATGGCCCAATATTTTAAAGATATGCAACTTCCTGCTAATAAACCCAAAATAATCCAATTCCTATTGCAGAATAGATCGCGATCAATTTCAGGGTCCGAGGCAACGGATATTCTAAGCTTGATACAGCAAGTACCGGAAAGAGAATACAATTCGGTAGCTGATTTAATTGATGCAGTTGGACTGCTCAAGGATACTTCGTAAAGAACATACGCAACGGCAAGATTGTCCGTTGAACCTAAAAATGCTTGTCTATTTTAGTTGCCAACGGCTATTATTACTATTATTTACATTTACAGTTAGTCTAACCATATTATTGAGTCTAAACACTGTGAGCAGTTCTTTATTTAAACAGACTGAGCTCCAAAGTGTATTTGGTCAGCCTTCTGGACTGGAACCAACTGTAATGAATTCTAAACTTAAAGTTGAATTAGTTTCCAGCCTGCCAGACTTTCCAACTAATATGGCTTTTGTTGGGTCCGATGACATCTTGGTTCTATCTAAAAATAATGGCGAGGTTTTGCGAATTAAGGATGGAAACAATCTGGGAGCCGTTCTGAAAGTGAACGTAACTGGTAAGGACGAAATGGGTCTGCTAGGCATAGCTACAGATGCATATGAAAATCAAAATCAGAATCAGAAACAAAATAGCAATTATGTTTTTTTGTATTATAGCCTGTGCACTTCCGAAGAACAATGCGACAATTTCGTTTACAAATATGAGTGGAATAGAAATGAAGGTAAGCTTTTCAATCCTCAACTTTTATTGAAATTACCTGGGTTACCGGGGCCTAGTCACATAGGAGGAGATATGACGATTGGGCCTGATGGACACGTCTACTTGACTGTTGGTGACCTGTTAACATCGGAATTATTCAATAAAAACAGCAAATATGACACACAGGCACAGAACTATCTAGGAGGACCCGAAGCAGATGGTAGAGCAGGAATACTTAGATTTACTAAAGAGGGTAAACCGATCGGCAATGGAATAATTGGGGATGCTTACCCGCTTAATCTGTATTATGCCTATGGGATAAAGAATAGCTTTGGCATAGGGTTCGATCCTGTATCTGAGAAGCTGTGGGACACAGAAAATGGGCCTGATTTTGGAGATGAAATAAATTTGGTCGAACCAGGATTCAATAGCGGCTGGAGTAAAATCCAAGGGTTTTGGAGCGTAAATGCTGAAACAAGTGAGAAGATGGACCTCATCCAGGGCGAACCAAACAACCTGATAAATTTTGGAGGCAAGGGAAAATATCTAGAGCCAAAACTCGTCTGGGACAAGAACGTAGCTCCCACTGCTTTGGTATTTTTGAATTCAACAAAGCTGGGACCTGAATATTTGAATGATATGTTTGTTGGCTCAGTGGAAGAGGGGCAGATTTTTCATCTAGATTTGAGCAAGGATAGAAATGATTTAGCTTCGCAGAATTTAACTGAGGACAAGATCCTACGTGAAGACGGACAAGAAGACGCATTGTTCGCAAGTGATTTTGGGATAGTAACCGATATACAGGTTGGGCCTGGCGATGGATACTTGTACGTAGTTGCTGGAGACAGGCCCGGCCAGTCGGGGGCAATCTATAGAATAGTGCCCAACTAGAACAACTATCTCTGATGAACTAAGCTAAATCGAAGTTACAGATGGCTTACCTAGTAAGCTTGTTAGTAACTTGTGTCTGCTTCATGCGCTATTAATTGGAATCTCTCATTAGGCAAATCTGGAAAATATTATTCAAGTCGGAACAATTAACGCAGATTATTTCCTACGATAGTAATTCATTACAAATATAGCCCATTTCTGGTAAAATCTTATATACTATTCTCGCTAGCGTTGAGTAATGAGTAATAAATTGAATCTGCATGGCTCAGTCCTAGCCATAGCAGCGATTACCTTGATAGGTATAGGACTAGTAGCAGCAACCGGAACGCAGGCAGTGACCGCAAGTCCGGCAGCGCACAACCTTCCAATCAAAGTGAAAACTTGTAAATTAGATACAAGCCCCGATCCAGTATCATGTAAGCCTTTGTTAAAATCGATTAAGGATATGAAACTTACATTTGATCTAGAATTGCAACGCGTCGGTGGAGAAATCGTAATTACTCTGACCCCTAGCGAACCATCAAGATAATGAAATTATTTTCCACCCGCCATGTTAGCAATCGTGGCTGCTATCCTAGCGGTTAGCATGATCACAATAAATATTCAGCAAGTGCTTGCAAAAGATAGCATTTAAAAAGCTAACACATGAATTTGAAAAGTCAGTTATAGAGGCAGCAGTTGGCAATCCGAATGATGTTCCACCGTGCCCAGTTGTTAGGATTGTTGCAGACGTATGCAGAAGATGTAAATCGAATATTTCTTGGAGAACCAGATACTATGCCGGTCTTGCTTGGAGATTGTCAGCAAAAAGTACTAAGTCTTTTATCAGCACCGCCAGTCCAGGATAAACACGCAGGTATCGCATTTATGCAGGACTTTAAGAAACTAACACATGATTTTGAAAAGGCAGTAATTAATGCAGTAACTGATCCTGAAAACTAAACAAACTTTTTTTGTAAATACCTCAAAGCGCTGGCTAAAATTCCTGTAGCATTTGAATCGTAGCCTTGCAAATGCTTAGATCTAAGGAAAATGAAAAAATTAACCCCGGAATCGTGCTGGAAGAATAATTTTTGCGCCGAATGCTGATATGTTAGGAGTACCATTATTCTCGCATCAAGTCGAAGCGGATTTGATGACGGTGGGTTAGGCGGTCATGTCCACAATAGCCTAGCCCATCTTTCAATTAAAACCATAAAACCAGAGGTCGGCGTTAGCATCCCAACCCCCGCATATGGTCAATCTGCCGACGAACCAAGAAGAATTGTGAAACAGCATAATTCCCTGACCCGCCAGCATTAGATCAATCAGCAGAAAAATATTAAATGGTTTAACCCTCAAATATTTAGATCTGCATGATTCTAATATCAAGTCGGCAACCTCCAAATTTTGTCTGGCTTGGTAGGTGGGTTAGGTCTGGTCTCAATCTGTCCTAGCCCACCAATATTGGCTGAACTTATTCGGTCTTAATAAAATACTGAACTTTAGTCCTCAAATAATTTAATGCCTAATATTTTTCAATCAAGTCAGAATACTCCACAAACTCTTCTGACTTGGTTGGTGGAGTTAGCGCGATGTCATCACATAGCCCACCAATAAATTCAAATCGAATTACCTAAAGGATAACCTGCTCCTTATTTAGGTAATGTCTTCGGACATATCTAGGAAGACCTTTTTGTATACATTGTTTCTATTGCCTATTCTATGATAACCACGGCGTAATTAAGAATTGATTTTACCGAAACCGACGAACCCTTATCTATGATATTAAAAAGTTAAAGTGCTTTGACGAGAACATAACTAAGCGGATGAAATACCACCGTAAATGAGAGCTCTGGGCACCGTCATGGAAATGCCCAGTTCTTCTCACTCAACGGGCCGTCGAATTCACGTCAATGTGGAAGGAGCTGCGGTTGGAGAATCAAAGCATGCTGTGTTTTCCAACAATCAGCAATATTCTCCGGTAATATTTAGGACCTGGCAATAATAAAAACTTTAACTTTAATTTTGATCTAGCCAGATGACGACTGACTGACTCTGACTTACTGAATTTGATCACATTACAAATCGTAAAGAAGGCAATTACATCATAGACATAAATCGCATCTATAAGGCATTTATCTAAAAAGTTGCAATGATGCTAAGAAACTGGTGCATTCGGGCATATCAATCAAGTTACTTTAAAAGGTATCTGAGTCTATCTTTTTTTAAGAGCGGTATTTTTATTCTGGGCGCCAATAACGTAAAGACCAATGATTAGGATTGGGATTGTTCAGCTAGCAACCCTAACGCTCGTCCCATATCTATGGTCCAGTCAGTTGCCTTCCAGTCTGCCGCCAAAGGCTACATAAGTAGTCCAATATAGACAATATTTCCGAAAAATAGTAAAGAATAATGTGACATTACTTTTTTGGCGAAGTTTATATAAAACTATCCACACTAAGGAAAATACATTGAATTCAAGTACAACATATCTCTTCGGAGTAGTTGTAGC
>JBIOZE010000102.1:0-4650 GCA_044870745.1 Nitrososphaeraceae archaeon
AACAGGTCTGGATGCGAGTACTACCGAAAATATCTCTGAACTCGAGTCTCAAAACAACACTGGCGCAATTATCGATAATGCCAGCTCAGTAAAGCCTGCATCAACTTTACCAACCACTCCTACACCATTATCGATAGCTGTAAGGCTGGATAGGAATCCTATTTCAGTTGGAAGTTTGCAAACTGCTATCGTCAATGTCTCTGACTCAGTAACAGGTCAGCCCATCGCAAACGCCACAATAAAGGCGGGGATTACTTCTCCATCTGGAAAAATAATTAATTTTGAGAATATGACAAGGGCGAATGGAGATACTTCCTTTTCATGGATAGTCGCCAGAGTCGCTGAGACTGGTCATTTTGATGTCAACTTTAACGCCTCTGCAATTGGATATATATCAAATCAGACTGCAGCTTCCTACGAGGTCGTAAACGATCCTAGCCTCAGGAATCAAACAGTCAGCCCATTTAATTGACAAACGAATAAAGTGGACCGTTACTAATTGATTTCTATTAATGACTATCGAGGATTGAGTTCCGAAAGTTGTACTCCAGAAGTGCAGGACTTGGGGTTTA
This sequence comes from Nitrososphaeraceae archaeon, assembly GCA_044870745.1. Lineage (GTDB taxonomy): Archaea > Thermoproteota > Nitrososphaeria > Nitrososphaerales > Nitrososphaeraceae > TA-21. Next base: position 573 of record JBIOZE010000102.1, read on the forward strand.
CTGCTCGAGTAATTCATGCAGAGTGATCCTCATGATCGCCCTGAGCTCTGCAGTTCTCTTAAGATTTTCATTTGCTCTTCTATTACTTCTCTAATCTCCAAAGTTAGGGCATGCTGAGTTTCGGTCATCTCATGAATATGTCTGTCTTGCTTTTTATCCACTATTAGTATAAGCAAGCCTATACCTAACGCAATCATTATGCTTATGTCAGTCGCTTCAATCGTCTCAGGCATGTGCGTAAACCACAGAACAATGACCGAAATACCTACACCTATCAGACCATATAGAGCGAATTTTAATTCATTCATGCATTATAGTTCGGCTACTGGATCTTTACAATCTTTTCTAATTCAGGGGGAGTTTTGATAATGCTTCCATTATGATATCTTAATGAGGTATATAGTATAACTATATCACATGGTCGAATTTCCAGAATCGGAGAAAAAATTTCTTGTTGACAACGAGGTTTGTAGAGTAGGAACTGTGTCGCCAGACAATATCCCACATGTAACTCCTGTCTGTTATGTGTTCCTAGATAATTCATTCTATTTCGCCGCAGATTACAACACTAGGAAATTCAAAAATCTCAAACAGAACAAGAATGCTGCCCTTGTTGTTGACATTTACGATTCTCCAAATAATAAAGCTGTGGCCATACGAGGTACGGCTAAATTCATAGAAAGAGGGACAGCTTTTAAGAAACTATACGATATCTTCTTTAGGAAATTTAAGTGGGTAAGGCAAGAACCTTGGAATGAAGGTGAGGCTCCATTCGTAAAAGTCACGCCAACACACAAGATCAGTTGGGGGATTGGTAATCTCTAGAATTGTAATTACAAAATCATGAAACAAAACTGAGCTAGTATTCTTGATTCTTTCGTGGAAATAAGATTTCATTATCCCAAATCTAGATATTACCACTTATAGGATGAACTAAGACAACGGTATTGTCTTGAGCTTTATCATTATTCTCATAGTAAATTTTTAATATATCTCCATTCTGAGATTCGATAAAAGGCATAACTTATCAATTGTTTAGTAGGTTACTTATTTTTTAACCTAATATAATTATCAAATTAACAGTATGACATCGCTGAATTATATACTTCTCTGGTGCAGTCAAGACCCTTAATCATTGTCTTGGTGATCAAGGGAGTTACTGATGAAGTGGCGGTAACCGAAGGCTCAGACGCCAAACGCGGTTTGTTTTAGATTATTGATCTTTATCAGTGGAAGATCGAAAATTGTAAATAATGTCCCGCAGTACAAGTCTTACGAGTTCAGATACAGTGAGAGCCTCAATTATCCGTTTATCATAGTAGACGCGCGCAATATCAACTAGTCGCTTGTATTCCTCGTCCTTCAGCTTAGTTGATACCACCCTAGTCAGTTTTACCCTTTTTTTCCAGGACATATAATCTTCTTATTACTCTCCTAATATGTCTGTAGACAAAAAAGTAGACCAGTAAACTTAAAAGTTTACGTGAATGTAGACCTCACTGAAAAATTCGAATCATACTGTAGATGCAATTAATCGAACCGTCGGCCGGAAACTTTGTTAAAATGAAGCAGTTTTAAGTGGGGAATTAATACTTTTATGTATTTTTCAGTAAAGCTCCCGCACGAACAAGAGTTCAATTTTGCACGACCCAGCGTGCCCTATGTTTAAATATGGTCAAGTCTCATCACTCCTCAAGAAGAAATTTTCTGGAACTAGCAACTTAGGAGATTGAAAGACGTAAAATCCTGCAGCAAACTCAATGAAAATCACCCACGAAATGTGATTTAGAGGTAATTTTGTTGAATGTTTCTTTTTGTTTTGTTTGATTTGTTGCGGCTCACCGAGAACTAGGAGTAAATATTAGGTATTATGAAGAATCGGTATATTTGAATAACATTTCGTGTCGCGTCGCATCAGGTAGTTGATATTGACATGAGGTTTGCAATTATACGATATTGATGTATATGATGAAACTAAAGGGACAAGATTGGTTTGGGGCCAGTGGGATTTGAACCCACGACCGCCAGCGCCCCAGGCTTATACCCCAAATGGGTTGGTATCCTTGACCAAGCTAGACGATGGCCCCTTAAACAGTCACAATCGGAGACTACTATTAAACTTAAAGAAAGCTATAACTCATCAAATTAACCTGGTGCTTGTACAGCGACAAAAATCATCAATAACTTCTTAAATGTTAGGCATATTTTAGTAATACAGCACTTTAATGGAAGAGCGTCAGAAATTAGTAGATTACACTAATTACTTTGAGGAGGTATCAAGGTACAGAAAACTGGCCTTAACCGAGCAGGATCAGAATTTGTTGTATCGGATAATGAATGAATTGGATATATCAAGCCAACTTGGTTCCTATTTAAAATTTAGAGATAAAGATAACTCTCCTGAAATTCAGACGTTGGCTACGCGATTAATAAATTATGGCCTTATCGAAGAGAGGAAAAGCAGGTTATACAGAGGACTAAGAAAGTATAAGCTTACAACTTTGGGTATATTTCACATACTCTGTGAAACCAGCAGCTATTCACCAATCCTATTGAAAAAATACAGAGATAATACTGTTCTACGAACTCTTCTATACTCTTTTTTCGAAGAAGAAACCGTGAACTCAGCCACTGCAAGGCTATACGGTGTAATAACTGATTATCTACGTCAGTGTTGTAGACGAACTGCAGCCACCATCGAAGATATTTCCAGTTTGACAAACGATGAATATGTCAAGGAAATGAAAAAGAATTTAGCCTTAGAATTGGAGTGGAATGCCAAATCCCTTGCTTTTAAGATTGCGATCATTTACACTGAATCAAACATTATGGTTTCTAATCCTAAATCTGAAAGTGGTGATGCAAGTTTTACTTATTTTGAGCTAGAGCATAGAATGAAAGAAATCCTTTCTAATGATAAAAAATTCATGTTCCTGCTGGCCAAGGTAAAAGAGGAGTTCGGTGAAGGGTGCAGGGAACTCGAAGAAATGAAATGAAATGAGATAGACAGATGTAATGTTCTTATGGAGTTATCCTGGGTGGTGCCGGTCCAAAGTCAAGGTGATTTCCTTAGGCTGTCCATCTCTTATTATCCCAAGTGTTACCTTGTCTCCAACGCTCTTTGACTGAATATAGTTAGTGAGTTCTGTAATGTTGTTTATAGGCTGCCCATCAGCGCTAATTATTACATCTCCTCCCAATTCAATTTCAGTTCCATTAATGTCCCTAATTACATATCCTCCACGTAATCCAGCTTTATCCGCGGGACTATCAGCAACTACTCCAACCACCAACACGCCATTAGATTGATTTAACTTCATAATAGACGCAATTTCGGGACTTACATCTACTCCGGAAATTCCAATCGATGGTTGCTGACCTTGGGGTTTACTTACCGGTCTTTCTCCAAGAACTAACTTTAGTGTTTGAGGCTTACCATCCCTGAGAACGGTAACATTTACCGTATCTCCCACTTTTTCATGCTCTTCAAGGTACACTAGTATGTCATCAATTTTAGAAACGCTCTGGTTATCTATTGCTGTTATGATATCTCCACCTATTTTTATTGGTCTGCCTGAGATTTCTACTTCTTTGTCTCCTCCTCGAATTCCAGCTTGTGCAGCCGGACTGTTGGGCGTAACGTCAATTACAAGAAATCCAGTATTTGTTAGATTTAGCTTGAGAGCGTCTGCAATATCAGGAGAAATGTCAGTACCAGAAACTCCTATCCAAGGATGCTTGTATGAACCCTCAGAGATTAATATAGGAACTATTTTCTTTATGGTGTTTGACGGAATGGCAAACCCTATGCCCGAGTAGACCCCTGTAGTTGAAAATATTGCAGTATTCATTCCAATTACTTGGCCTTGTAAATCTATGAGTGGGCCACCAGAATTTCCGGGATTAATAGCAGCATCGGTTTGTATGATTTCTGGAATCGAAAATGAAGCCTGCGGAGACGGTACTAATGGTTGATCTGGATTCAGATCAGGGAATTGAGGAATTTCTGGTTCTTGTGATGCAGGTATAAGCCTACCGAGCCCACTAACAATTCCCTCTGTCATGGACCCTTCCAGTC
>JBIOZE010000103.1:0-6515 GCA_044870745.1 Nitrososphaeraceae archaeon
TCAATATCTACTCAAAACATATTTCCGAAATTTGATCAAAGATATCTGATAGTTGGTTTTACCGCATTTAGTATTGTGATGGCTAATTTGATCCCAATTTCGCAATATCAAACATTTATTTTACTTATTGGAGCAGTATTTGTGCCACTATTTGGAGTAGTTTTGTCAGACTATTACATTTTGAAAAGGATGCGATACAAACACGAATCTTATTATGATCCCAATACAAACAAGATTGGATACACGGCTATCCTTTCGTGGATCATAGGAGTTGTAGTTTACTATATATTGTCCTCTCTGTCCCCCATCTATGTATCAGGGTTACCTCAAATTGGCGCTACAATTCCTAGTTTAGCGGCATCATCTCTATGTTATGTCGCGATAAAGTATTCAATTAGAAAGCTGAAAATAAGGAAATTGACACATTAGCTCGTCAAGTAGATCTTCAACTTGTAACTTTAAACTTAGCCAAACCAAAACTCTGAAGAAAAACTCACCAATCAGAGCTCTAATCTAAGTATCAAGCATATCCTCCCCCACTCCCTTACACCGGCCTCAAGCCTTAAATGCATTAAAATTTAAATTAGTTTAGGATGGGTAACAAGAAACAGACAGATTATCCCGCAAATCGTAACGAAGTGGAAAATAATCCTGAGAATATCAAAACAAACGATACCGCCGTGTCTGATCAGAAGACTGAAGAAGTAGCTCCTTCAGAGGGTACAATCAATCCCGATGAGGGCGGCGCCGGATCAAAGATATTGTTTGCTCAGCCTTCTGACGCAGAGCTTTTAGATCTCGAAATTCAAGACATTGAAGGTATAGGGCCTTCTACAACTAAGAAATTACGGGAAGCTGGAATTCTTTCAGTAATGGATTTGGCAGTTGCGAGTGTTGAAGACCTGGCCGTAGATATTAACTCCACAAAGGATAGTGCTGCGTCGTTTATTATGGCGGCTCAAAAGCTTCTAAGAGAATCAAATATTTTAGAAAAAGAGTTCATTACCGCAGACGCCGCGCTTAAAAAACGAAGGTCCTTGTTAAGATGTTCTACTGGTTCAGGTGCTCTAGATGATCTTTTTCTTGGAGGAATAGAAACTCAAGCAGTTACAGAATTTTATGGAGAGTTTGGATCTGGGAAATCACAGATCTGCCATACTCTATGTATAACTGCTGGACAACCCATAGAATCAGGTGGACTTAATAGCGGTGTAATATATATTGACACTGAAGGGACGTTTAGACCTGAGAGGTTAGAAGAGATAGCTAGGGCAAGAGGTGTAGAACCATTTCGTGCATTAAAGAATGTTGCCGTATGTAAAGTATATAATAGTGCACATCTGGAGTTGATAGTCAAGAATCTAGGTAAGTATGTTGATGATTATAAATCAAAATTGGTCATTATTGACAGTATAATTTCATTACATCGAGCAGAGTTCTCAGGAAGAGGAACTCTGGCTGATAGGCAACAAAGACTCAATGGTATTATGCATAAACTTCTTAGAATATCAGAAATTTACAATGTAGCAGTGATAGTTACCAATCAAGTGCAATCAGCTCCTGATACATTCTTTGGCGATCCGACCAAACCAACTGGTGGTAATGTAATAGGACATGCATCAACATATAGAGTATATCTGAAGAAATCTGGAGAGAATAGAATTGCAAGGATGATCGATTCTCCGTATCATCCATATGGCGATGTCAGGTTTACCGTCAATGAAAGGGGAGCAGATGATCTCGAAGAAGACTCCAAGAAAACTAAGAGAGGAAAGGCAAGTATGTCAAAGGACGACAACTGACAATGCAACAAAACATGTAGATACAATCTAATAGTTAGTAGGCCGTCCATCAAATCCAGAACATAGTAGTAGTAATACAGGTTCTGAATTATATCCAATTTTTAATGAGCCAAGTTAATGCAGCAAGCGGGCCCGGTGGGCTTCGATCCCACGATCTGCGGTTCCGAAGACCGCCGCGATATCCTGGCTACGCTACGAGCCCTCACTCTAGACAGTTACTAAGACAGAAAAGGAGAGCTTCTATATCAACTGACCTGACTGACAGATAATTATCAAGGTCATAGAGCATCGGTTCTGCTGATTGTGTAAGGCCCTTACTTTTTCGTGATAAGCCTCATTTGTAGGAGTGGGAAAATGAATAAGAATTTTGATTGATTGAATTTGAGCCACTGTCGTAATTTATGCATAACAATTTAACCTGGGGATACTTGTCTAGATTTGTTAATTGAAAGTATCTGATAGGACTAGCGGAGTCGAGTACGCTATTCGTGATATTATACTACATGCTAGAGAATATGAAAAATCTGGCAAAGAAATAATTTATTTGAATATAGGAGATCCAGTGAAATATGATTTCAAGACTCCATCCCATATTAAGGAGGCATTAATTGATTCTATTCAAAAAGATTTGAATTTCTATGCAGAGTCAGAGGGGCTTCCTGAGCTGCGTGATGCAATAGCTGAAAAGGAATCACGCAAAGGCCTTTCTGTAACGGCAGAAGATGTCTTGGTAACTAATGGGGTATCGGAGGGACTGGATATGACTATGGCGTCCATCGTAGAACCAAAAACAGAAATTCTCATGCCCGGACCTTACTATCCCCCGTATGCATCTTACGTGAAATTCTACGGGGGCAAGCCAGTTGAATTTAAACTTACTGATGACAGCAAGCCTGACTTGGAAGATATAATATCGAAGATAACCCCACGCACTAGGGCGTTATGCATAATCAGTCCAAATAATCCTACTGGAGAAGTTTTTGATTACAAGAGTCTAAAGCAATTAGTTGATTTGGCAGCCGAACACTCACTTTACATTATTTGTGATGAAATTTATGACAGCCTGATCTTTGATGGAGAATTTACAGGTATTGGTAAGGTCGCCAAGGATTCACCTGTAATCTTGCTCAATGGATTCTCCAAAGTATATTTGATGACAGGATGGCGCTGTGGATACATATGCACTAATGGCAATTGTGCAGCTTTGGATAACATCCGAAACAATATTCCAAAATTAGCTAGGGTGCGGATATCATCTAATTTACCAGTGCAAAAAGCTGCCGTGGCGGCACTTCAAGGACCTCAAGATCACATCCCTAAGATGGTTAATAAATTACGAAAAAGAAGAGACCTAGTCATCAAACGCCTAAACCAAATAAGTGGAATAACGTGCAAGCTTCCCAAAGGGGCTTTCTATGCGTTCCCCAAAATTGGGATTTCAAACAGGTGGAAAGACGATCAACAATTTGTTCTGGCCTTGTTGAACAAAACTGGCGTACTGGCAGTTCACGGCTCAGGGTTCGGATCAACATTTGGCTCTGGGCACTTCAGAATTGTCTATCTTCCAGATGAGAATATCCTTGACGAGGCTATGAACAGACTTGAAGATTTCATCAATGATCAAGATAGAGCATAGTTCAGTAATAGGATCTTAATCTGAGAGTATTGGTATCCTTGTTGCAGATTGAGCAGTTTACCCATTAAGAGAATCTTCTATATTCGTGCTCATCAGGAGGGCCGTAGTCTTCTTCTTTCCTAAAATATCCCCAATAAAGCAAAAAAGCACCCCCAACCAACATTGCCAATACAAATTTTTCATTGGTTATTTCACCATTAGTGTAATTGTCGAGATAAAATCCAAAAGATAAGTGGGTACTGATAAAATAAAGATTTCGAAGTGCAATAATTACTGCCATTACGATAAATAAAATTCCCATTGCGGACATCCAATTCTTGCCCCTCCTGCTATTTCTACCGGACCAGCCATATCCTCTCGAAAAGAATTTCATGTGAAGTCGTATCATCAGACTAATTTTATCCCTGGATGCTTGATCTTGTTCCGTTTAGATGCATTCAATATCATGGGAGTCAAGACTTCAGCTTGGTAGCTTAGTGATAAAGGGCCAAGATAAATCGGACGAAGACCCTTAATTTCTGATATCAAGCCAGTTAAGACGTCAAGGGCATTCTGATCGTTACCACATACAAATGTGTCTGAATTCAAGCTTTCTGTAACATTTTTCAATTTGATTTCTGAAATAGTATGAAAAGCAGACACGATCTTGTTATCTGGTAAATTATCATAAACGATCTCAGCAGCGCACTTCTTTGTCTCCTCAAAAGGAACATAAGTAAATCCAGCATCAACTCGATTCATAGGCACAATTGGTGATACTACTATGCAATTAGACCTAATGCGATCTTTAATTGAGCTGCATGTAAGTTGTATTGAATCATAAGGTATTGATAAAATCAAGACATCAGCCAACCCTGCCAATGATATGTTGTCAGAGCCATCGATGTTACCTTTCATATCACTGCCAATGACCGAATTTGCTGTAGCCATGTATGCGTCAGCAGCTGTTTTAGCTTTACTTGCATCCCTGGATCCAATGTAAATTTCATGATTAGCTACCCATCTTAGCGCGAATCCTTCACCCATTCCACCAGTTCCTCCAATAATTCCTACTTTCATAATCTCAACCAGTCCTAAGGGTAAATCTCGAACCTATTAAGGTTATAATAATAATTTACCATTGGTCATTTAATACAAAATGATATTGAAACAAGCAAAATAATCTACAAATAACTTAGCTTAATATTGCTATTCTTATTCATCTTTTAGTTGTTTGCCGCTAGCAATATTCATGCGCCACGGAGAAGCCGATAATAATGTCAAGAGAATTTTAGTTGGACGAAACCTTGAATCGCATCTTACAAGCCAGGGAAAGCTGCAAGTCGAGGATACCGCAAGATATTTGAAGGAAGTATCAATAGACAAGGTGTACGTCAGTCCTGTAACAAGGGCGATTGAAACTGCTGAGATTACCTGCAACCTGCTTGGCTTAGATTATCAAATTGATGAGAGGCTATTTGAGATCGAGCTTGGTAAGTTGGTGGGGATGAACTATGAAGAGATATTAGATAAGCATGAGAATCTTTTCCTTAAATTTTACTCTGGCGATCAGCAGATGCTTGAAAATTTTGGTGTGGAAAGTTTTAGTATGGTGAAGGAGCGCATCAAACATATCCTTGACGAAGTGATTGAAATTCATCCTGACAAGAATGTATTGTTCATAACACACTTAGATCCGATTAAGGCTGCAATTTCTCTTCTCTTGGATCTACAGGCAGAAGCGCTATTTCGGTGGCACATTCGAAATGCTTCGCTGACAATTTTAAAACATGAGAGTAAGATCCTGTCGCTATCTGGCGTAAATGTTATGGGAATTCACCGGTATCTAAATGAGTAAGCTTGTTGTGATGGAGATGCGATAGGACGCCGTCATGCCCACCTGTCAGACCAAATAAATAGTTGAAGTTGTTGATGCCTACAATTTCTTGTTACAACGTAAGGGTCGTCAACCATTGATTAAATCGACTATACCCTCGCATATAACCGAATTTGTGGTAAAACCACGAGAAAGGTTCCTAAATTACCATGCAAAAACCTTAAATTGGATAAGTTAAACTAGTGAGCAGAGATAGCGAGTTCGCATGGTATCAAGACCTAGAGGATGGATGCTTGTAATACTGTTCTTGCCGTTACTAAGTTTATCAGTGATAAGTTATCTGAGTTTTAATTACGCCTTCGCTCAAGGAGGGGCTGATCCTGAAGAGGTCGTAATAAGGAGATTCGAAATATGGGGATTATTCTATCGTCTGATGGTTGCTGCCTTCGTTGTTGGTGCTGTAGTACAAGGGTCTATAGTATACGTCTGCTGGCGTTTTAGTGAAAATAATCCTAAAAACAGATTGAGAGAACCGTTAGAAGGGGCGCATTAATGGGTCACGCAACAGTAGAATGGGTATATGTAGGCGTAGTAATCAGTCTCCTTACTTGGGTAGGGGCAGAATCTTGGAATGTGGAGAGGACTATAGAACACGTACCAACAAACGCTGAAACCATTAGAGTGATAGGTCAACAGTGGTTCTGGACATTTGAGCATCAGGATGGAACCAAAGAAGTTGGACAGCTTCATGTAAAGCAAGGAGTCCCATACAAATTTGAATTGGTATCAAAAGATGTCGTACATGATTTTAATGTGCCCGACTTTGTCGTCTTGATGGACGCTGTCCCAGGTAGAGTTAATGTTGTTTGGAACATGTTTGACAAGCCCGGAGAGTTCGTTATTCAGTGCCGCGAGTACTGTGGCTTTGGTCACGCTGACATGAGGGCAAAACTATTTGTCGCGCCGTTTACTCAGACGGCAGAGGCAGGTGCAGGTCAGACAGCTCCGCCTCCAGCAGGAAATGCGACTACTAACCAGACATCTGCGACAACTGCCCCACCCAGTGGTCCACCAGGAACTCCTCTGACAATACTAGAAGGTGCATCTGTTCAGGGAAGTCCAGACTACGATCCAGACTCTTTGACTGTAAAGAAAGGTGACAAAATAACTGTAACCAATAAAGATACTCTGCCACACACTGTGACGAGCGGAACAGGTCCACAGGATCCAACCAGTGCAAAACTCTTTGATACTTCCATAA
>JBIOZE010000104.1:0-15269 GCA_044870745.1 Nitrososphaeraceae archaeon
TCTTTCAAGTCATCGTCAATCATCATTAATGTTGGCTCACTCTTAACTGAATCCTTGGAGAAGACATCTAAATCACGTTCAACTGAACATGTTTCATTGGTGATCGATTCTCCATTTTGAACAATCACATGACCGATTGTCAAGAATAATAGGGTCGCTAAAAAAAAGATACTTTGAATTTTATTTAATAAGGAAGAATTCATGCTCCAAATTTCTTAGTATGTCATATCAGCGCATGGATCATACTCATCTAGAAAATTCAAATTTGATGTTTGCATCATTACCACGCTTATAAAGATAGCCAGCTTGGAAGGAATTAAGCTATGTTAGACAGCATCAAGGCTTAATCCCAAGAAATAGACAATTCTACGTTATTTTCTTAATGATGTGATTAGAGTCTCTGACCTACCTCATTTCAAAAGAACTAACTCTAGGAGAGGATCAGGGAGTATTTGTCAGAATACTTGATACTGTTTAGTTATTGAGGATCAATCGAAATATTATCAAATGAAACAGCGGCATCTTCATTGTACAAGCCAATCGAGCCACTAGACATATCAGCTGTTTTGCTATATGATGGATCATCCATGTCTACAACTAAAACTCCATTCAACCAAATGGAAGTATGTGCTCCTATACTTGAAATCTTAACATGCGTCCAACTGCCCAATTGAAGTTTCGGTGAGCTCCCGGTCTTCAAAAATACTTGTTCTTCACAGTGACAGCTAGTATCCTTCTTTCCGAATTCTATACCATTTGTTTTCAGTACAAAATAATAATGATGAAAATCATCTACATATCTCCACATCATCCACGCTGCTTCCCAAGTGTTTGCTGGATTATTTTGCCTCAATTGCTTATCTGTCCGCATATCAAATTCTATAATTCCGTTCGAAACTTTTTGTGTTGATAGCGCTAGACTTGCGTGGGTTTCGCCGCTTTGCTTTGAGGCCTGTGGGAATTCATAAAAGACATTGTTGCCATTGGATTCTTCTTTTACACCAACCTGGCCGAAACCGTTGTACTTATTTAACCATTTACCGTTGGGGGATTTCTGACCATCAGACAGAACGTAGGTCCCGCCTTCAAAATCATCATACAGGTCGGTATTTGCATTATTATCAGTAGTTCCTGACTTCTCGGTCGAAAGTGGGCCAATGTTGCCTGTATCGTCAACAGCAGCTACCTTGTAGTAATAAGTAGTAGATGGATTGAGCCCGGTACTTGAATAAGACTCAGTAGCAGGGGTACCAACCGGCTGGGTTACTCCAGGATTAACTGTAAAGCCGCTGCTTGTTCCCCTGTATACGTTATAGTGGTTAAAGTCTGATTCTGAATTTGCATTCCATCCTAGATTCAACTGCGTACTGCTCTGTACTGTCACAGCAAGACCCATTACCTGAGCTGGAGGTGTAGTATCTGGTGGAATTGCAGTGGTAGCTGATCTTTCTGAAGAAAGAGGCCCAATGTTTCCGCCGTTGTCAACAGCAGCTACCTTGTAGTAGTAAGTAGTAGATGGGTTGAGCCCGCCATTAGAGTAGGAATTCGCCTTTGATGTTCCAACCGGCTGGGTTACTCCAGGATTAACTGTAAAGCCGCTGCTTGTTCCCCTATAGATGTTATAGTGGTTAAAGTCTGATTCTGTATTTGCGTTCCAATCCAAGTTAAGTTGGGTACTACTCTGTACTGACACAGTAAGACCAGTTACCTGAGCTGGAGGTGTAGTATCGTTACCATTCCCTGTGCCAGGTTTGGTTTTCCCTGATTTCGTGCTAGATAATGAACCAATATGGCCTGTTTTATCGACTGCAGCAACTTTATAATAATACGTGGTAGAAGGTTTGAGTCCAGTGCTGGAATAAGAATTGGTAGTAGATGTTCCCGTTGGAGGAGTATCTCCCGGTGATACCTTAAACGAGGATTTAGAACCGATGTATATGTTATAATGACTAAAGTCTGACTCTTTGTTCGCAGTCCATTTTAGACCAAGCTCGGTACTACTCACTGAAGAAACTGTAAGGCTAGTAACTTGTTTTGGAGGCTTGTCTTGGGTGGAACCTGTGATACTTTTGGTCTTTCCGTACTTGCTGTTTGATAATGAACCTATGTTACCAGCGCTATCCACTGCAGCTACTTTGTAGTAATATTTCGTGGAAGGCTGTAATCCAGTGCTGGAATAATAATTGGTAGTAGATGTTCCCGTTGGAGGAGTATCTCCCAGTGATACCTTAAACGAGGATTTAGAACCCATGTATATGTTATAATGACTAAAGTCTGACTCTTTGTTCGCAGTCCACTTAACTTGAAGTTCATTCCCGCTCACAGACTTTATGGACAAACCTGAAACTTTTTTGGGTGGCACATCTTCCGGAATTGCGGATGCGCTCCGAGTCAAGTCTTCGACAGCTTTATCGTGATTCTCAGTATTCTGAATCAATTCCTGGCTTGATTCTCCGAAACTATGATCCGAATTATCTTCAAGTATTAAGGGAGGCCTGACGATATTCGGCTCAGAGTTTGCACTTGGGGCTGATCCAATATCATCAGTAGACAGGACATTCTGCAGAGGGGCTATTAAAGTAAAGAGAAGAATGATAGAAAGTATCGAAGATAAGATAGTTGTATAATTTTTTTCCGTAATAGGATAAAATCGTGCTATTATTTAAAGAGTCCCGAAGGAAGTACAGAATAATAATTCCTATAAAATCACCTATACTGTGAAGCGTCTTTTCAATTCATTATCGTGTCATTCAATAGATGTTTTTTCTACTGTAGGAACCAGTACATGAATATGATTAGGCATAATCAGCACCTTGTCCATTCGCTCAAGAAATATCATGTACTTGACCAGACTCTAAAAACAAGGGGGAAAACAAAAATTGAATCTGGAGTCATTGCAAATTCTTCAATACCTTTAGTTAGACTTCGCAACTCTTGACTGTCTATCTTCTCCAAAACTGCGGTAATAGATCCCCAAAAGCTAGTTCTGCTTGAATAGACGCATTTGGAGTAAATATCAACATTCGGATGAAGCCCCTCTTCCAAGAACATTGAATACAATTTTCTGCCTATCTTCGGGTCTGTTCCACGTTGGACTTGGATCGATTCGTACCAATGCCAAAGGGCGGAAACTGACTTGTTTTCTGGGTAGACTATCCAAGTAAAAAGATCGCAATCTTCAATCATCACATACCCGCCATCTTTGGTCACTCGAATCATTTCCCGAAATACCTTCTTTGGTTCCTTGATGTGTTGAAGAACGAATCTAGAGTATGTAGCGTCAAACGTCTGAGACTCAAACTCTAGTTTCATTGCATCTGCGACAGAAAATGTAGTATTAAATAAGTTCAGTTTTTGGGCACTTTCTGAACAATAATTTACTACGAATGGATTAGAATCAACACCAACTACGTGACCTTTTGGACCTACCATAGAGGCAATCATAAAAGAGACATCGCCTGTTCCACAACCTACGTCTAAGACATTCATATTAGGTTCAATATGCAACTTGGCCAAGGATTCTTTTGTCGAAGCCGAAAATTCTTCTGCTTGAGTTTGAAGTCGAGCTAACTCTTCCTTAAGCGATTGAATTTGTGAGAAAACATCCAAGGTTGGATCTGAGTAACAAAATAGTTACATAAAAGTTGTGAGTCACTATTCATAATATTTATCAGCTCGCTGTTTCGAGATTTTAAGGTGGTATTTTGAGTTATATCTCAGGAGATAGTTTGTGACTATAAATTGTTGCTTTCCCAGAGAACACAGAACCTTTAATTAAAAGTATGCTCAGGTTTTTTTGATTACAAGATATGATCGAACTAAGAAAGGACTACATGCTTGACAAGTACATAATTTTACCCAATGGCCCTGAAGAATTGCCTGAGCCAGCATCCAAAATGAATAATTGTCCTTACTGTCCGGGAAATGAAAACATGACATCATTGTCTGTACTGTCCCTTGTAGTAAAGGGAGGGATGTTGCAGAGATTATCTGACAGCGAGGAAAATTTAGTCGAGGGATGGAGTGTAAGAGTTTTTCCCAGTAACTCTCCAATTGTCAGTCAATCCAATGAAAGTCATTATACTGAAAAACCACTTTACAGTGAGCCAGCTTACGGGTTCCACTACATTGTGGTGGCATCTCCTGTTCATGAAGAAAGATTAGACTCTTTGTCATTAGATCAGTGGTCCAATGTTCTATTAATGATTCAAGACAGAGTGAGATGGCTTTATTCTCAGAAGAGTGTAACATACGTCTCGATCTACGTTAATGAAGGTCAACAGGCCGGGAGCCAATTGGGTCATTCTCACTTTAATTTGGTTACCTTTTCAACAATCCCTCCGATTATCGAATCAGAGGCTGAAGCATCGAATTTATTCATGAATGAAAATGGGAGTTGTCCTGCTTGCACTGTCATATCGGCAGAAACAGCCGGTCCAAGACAAATCCTTGCCACAGACAACTACCTTGCCTTCTCGCCGTGGGCATCATCATATCCTTATGAATTTTGGATCTATCCAAAACGTCATACAACTGCCTTTACAAAGATTACACAGAAAGAAGTAACTGATTTAGCTCTGATATTAAGGTCCACACTAGGCGGAATGTCGAAGGCCCTGTCTTCTCCGTCATTCAATCTTGTATTTCATCTATCTCCTGAGAAGAAAAACAGTAGACAGATTCACTGGCACATCGAGATTTATCCACAGCTTAAGGCATGGTCAGGACTTGAAAGAGGATTTGGAGTCTATGTTAACGACATAACTCCAGAGAAGTCGGCAGAAATATTGGGCTCGGCTTGCAGAAGAGAATTGGCCAATCTTGTTGGCATTCAATAGGGTATAGTTTATTTACTACTCTATAAAATGTGTCTTAAAATTGACAAGTCTTGAGACTTGGGTGTCGCTAGCATCTTTTGGGTTGACGATCATGTTTGTACTGCTGCTAGCTAGTTTCAGTATTTTTTTGGTAGGCCCAAATGGAAAGGGGCCAGATATTTTCGTCCAGCCGCCTGGTGTTGTTGTACAGATAGTTTCAATTTCCGGTGCCCCTGGGGTCATTTTGACTGGGATTGCTTATGGACTTGCAAGGAATTATGGATCAAAGAGCTCCGGCACCATTCTTATGATAACTGGCGCAATATTGATAGGAGGTATGATTTACGTAGGCACAATAGTACCGAATATCTTAGAAATTTACAGAGTCCCATATTTTGAAATAATGAGATATGCATTTATCGCCGCTGGTATTGGAACAGTGGTGGTGGGAGCTGTTTTGTTAAGGAAGCCAAGAAACAGGCGTATAAATATGACAGATGAAACTATTTGGTAAGAAAAATAAGAAATGAAGAAAACATTTATCTAAAAAAGAAGATACTCCCTATTCGTATTTTCCCTAATGTGATGAAGGATGCTCAAAAATATTCAAATAAGAGTGGCAGTCCTATTCTGTCAGTTGTAATTGGAACTAAACCGGACTTTTATAAGCAGGCACCGATACTTATAGAGGCAGTAAAGCAAAAGCTCCCTTCCTTTGTGATCGATACGGGACAGCATTTCGACGATTTGTTAGGTTTTGGGATAAAGGAGTTTGATCTCCAAGATCATATAGCATGTAACATGCAGATCAGGGGAGATCTAATGGAAAAGGCAAGTGAACTCATACTTAAATTTGGTTCGTTTGGCCGTCAGTGGCGCAGAGAATTTGGAAACTCTTCTCATTTACTTCCTATTGTTCATGGAGATACTCTAGTAGCTGGAATAGCACCTCTGGCTTGGGTTTTTGGAATGGGGCAGAAGGTAGCACAGAATGAAGCTGGGCTTAGGTCGATGAGTCCAGAATCAATAAAGCACTTGCGAGTAAGGGAAGATCCTACCAAATCTTTCGTTGAAAAATTTATCCAGTCTCAGTTTGAGGGATCATGGTTTTTTGCTAGAGAGGAACCATTCCCGGAACAGATAGATACTTGGACATGTTCTGCAGGAACACAATTTTTCTTTGCACCGACGAGACTGAATAGAGACAATTTGATCAGGGAGGGTTATCCTGAAGAATTCATACACGTTGTAGGCAATTCGGTGGTAGATTCGATCGAGCAAAAAAGAAAACAAAAGTCAACTACTAGTATATTTGATGAATATCCAATTCTTGAATCTGGTGAGTGGATACGCATGGATATTCACAGGAGGGAAAATTTAACAGAACATAGGTTCTCTTCGATTTTGAAAAGTCTTACTTATTTGATCAAAAATTCAAAGCACAAAGTCATTCTTGTTATGCTCAATGCTATGCGTTCAGCGCTCCGGTCCTATAATTTGGAACAGAACGTAATGAAACTGGCCAGCATGTATCCAGAAAAATTTCTGGTAACTCCTCTGTGGAGAGAATATTCACATGTAATTGAATTCCTAGACAGCGGCCATTGCTGGGCGGAAATGACAGATTCCGGTTCAATGCAAGAAGAGCTCTTATATTTTCCGAAAGTGCTGTCACTAACTGTAAGATTAAATACTGACAGGCCCGAAACCATTTTCGATGCAAGAAGCAATATTTTGCTTCCACCTGTAAACCCAACATGGATAACTGCGATAATAGATGAAGCCTTTGATAGAAATCAGGGGCTGGGATTTCAGTTAAAAAAGAAAAAGAAGATTTATGGACAGCCTGGAAAGGTATCTAGGGAAATCGTAAAGATTATCAAAAAAGAATTCGAGAACGGCGATGCGAACTTTTATCCTTGGTTACACCAAAGAATAGGATTATGGAAGGAAAAACAAGTTATCGAGTATATGTAGGATCATATTCTAAATTTTTTTGACTTGATTTTCTTTTGTAAACGATCAGCAGCTGTACGCTTGAAGACACTCTCAATTACTGTCTGATATTCTGAGGACAGCTTAAGATTTCGTCTTGACATCATTCTCTCCTGAGTGCGAACTGCTGAGTCCAATTCCATCTCCACATTTTCTGCTCCTATTCCCTCGCCAGATATAACAAAGCTCGGCACATCTTGAGTAATAAATCCATGAAGATGCGACGAAATTCCTAATTTCAATCCTCCATAAATATTGGTGCCAATTGAGGTCTTGACCATATCACCAAAAAAACTACCTAACTTGATTAGATGGGTATTGATCTTATTCTTCTTGCCATACGATAACATCGAAATTGGGCCATAGGTCATTTTTAGATCTGATGTGGTGGTGTTTGCTCCCATGTTAACCCACTCTCCAATGTACGAATGCCCCACATATCCTGAATGCGACTTATTTGTAAAATCCAATATGGTACTCGAGTCAATTTCACCTGCCAAACGGCAGTTTTTTCCAATATATGAATTACCTATTATACTATATGGTTTTATTTGTGTGTCTTCACCAATGAATGTAGGTCCGTAAATTGTTGACTGGGAAACAACTGAACCAGGGCCAATAAATATTCCACCATTCCCTGTATCAAAGACAGTAGCATCATCGACCAAACTGTCTTCATGGATAAAGAGGGGTCCGAGACCCTTGAGTCTCTTTTTTCTGATTCGACCTTTTGATTTTTTCTGCAGAGTTGCCTTCCTGGATATTCTTGTCAACTGCATTGATAGAGTTTCTGAAATGCTAGAAATAAGATCCCATACATCCTCATGCAAATCTCCCAATTCAGTTGAATCATCCACTCTTTTCTTAATAGCTCTTAACTTGCGCATGTCAATATCTCTACCTTTAGTAATACAGTCCACAAAATATTCACTATCAAGTTTACCTATTCTGGCTGCAAGGATGGTGTTACCTTTCACAAGGATGAATTCATCACTAGTTGCAATCAATTTGTCCAGAACTTGAGCCTTTATGAAAAATAAAGAGTTAAGATACAAATCTCCTTTATCATATTCTACTTCGTTGACTGGTGTGGAAACATGACGTAATTTAGTGACATCTTTCAAATAACTATCTGTCAGGAGCTTAAGCTGCCGGAAGCCCAAATTCTCGAAGGGGGTTAGACATCCAATCTTGATGTCAAATAAGGCTCTAGTTAGACTTATTGGATAGAACTTTTCCCTACTTGTGTCGTCAAATAAAACTATTGCCATACAAGCTCAAATTTTTCCGAGCTTCTCCACATATTTCTTGTAGGTTTCGAGATAAGATTTCTTGTCTCCTATATCTATGAATCCAGAGTCAACCTTGAATCCAGTCACTTGTTTTTTCTGAATTAAAGCTTCTCTTACAGCATCATCCATCCCATAAGCGCCTGAATCTGGTATGATCTTCGTAAATCCTGGTTCCATTATGTAGCATCCAATATTAATCAGTCCCTTTATCTCAGGTTTTTCTCTCCAAGAAATTATCTGGCTGTTTTTATCAAGATCGATAAAACCATACTTCAGCTTCGCATTATAGGAGAGAAGTGCCATTGTAACAAATGCCTTGGAACTATTGTGTTCTTCTATCATATTGTTGATCGGAAATTCATAAACAGCATCTCCATAAACACATACAAATGTGTCATCTATAAGTGGTTCTGCTGTTTTCAGTTGTCCAGCAGTGGCAAGTGGTCTGTCCGATCTTGCATACTCGATCTTAATACCTAATCTGCTTCCGTCCTCAAAATAATCTTCTATTGTTCTATGAAGATAGCTGACACATAGAACTATTTCAGTTATGGTGTTTCCTCTAGTGAGCCATTCGATTATGTGCTCCAGAAGAGGCTTGTTACCTAATGGTAACATTGGTTTAGGGATAAAAAATGTATAGGGCTGAAGTCTAGTTCCCAGTCCGCCGGCCAATATAACAGCTTTCATGCATAACCCTTTAGGAATATCCTAATATAAGGTAAAATATTTTGCAGGTGAATCATGCTGAGAGAACTAGTATATTTTGATTATTTGTTTGACCTTGTTGACTACCTCGGAGGGACTGCACGCGAATATCAATATCATGGGCTCTTTACCTATATCACCAGAATGAAAGATGACTTCAGATTTATTGTTTTTCAATAGAGCTTGTTTTACACCCCAAGAAGAGGTCATACCTTCTTTCTCCTTTATGCTCAAAGGTTCTTCGGATCTCTTATATTCTGTAGTAGGATACAAGGATCTGCAACATTCCACTAATCTTTCCTCGAATTTTATGTTAATGGCAGATCTTATCACAGGATTTTGTTTCATAAAAGAAATAACCGCGGAAGAAACGTGCTTAGAGCATCCAAATCTGACTGGGCCCGAAGGCTTAAATCCATCTGACAATTTGATAATCCTACCGTCAACTCCTGCAACGTCTGTTCTAGCTTGGGCATAAGGCAGAGCGAATACCATGTTAGAATGAGTTTCTGGAATTAATTCTCTGAATCTATGTTGTAGGATTAGGCTATCCAAAGCATTTGTTAACTCAATTGCAGTTCTGTATCTGTTAGCGTCATCATAAATAGAAAAAATGGGAGCATTTACGGGAATACCATCCCCAAGTTTTATCAAATTAAACATCGAATCTTGAACATATTTGTTTGACAGTATGCAAGACTGTGAAACAGAGTATTTGCGGGCCAAAAAGGCAGTAATAGCTGCAGAGAAATTGCACCCGCTACCGTGGGTCTCATTAACATTAATTCGTGAGTTAGATAGCCTTGTAACGCGGCCATCTTTGTCTACAAGAATATCTACTACTTCACCTTTTTTACTGAGGTGACCGCCCTTAACGATGACATTTTTAGCGCCTAGTTCTTTTATTTTCATCGCAGATTCTATCATATTGGATTCATTTCTAATCCGTACTCCACTGATCTTTTCGGCTTCCACGACGTTAGGGGTAATTATAGTGGATAAGGGGATGAGTTTTGTCTTGAATACCTCCAAAAATTTTTCCAATAGGAGTTTGAAACCTGTCCCCGCGGCCAAGATAGGGTCAAGAATAATTGGAACGTGACTCTTCGTAAGAAAGTTACTTACCTCTAAAATTGTTGCTTTGTTGTAAACCATCCCTATTTTTATCGCATGTACAGATATATCCGAAATTACTGATTCAAGTTGTTTCCTGACAGCTCCGGGAGGTATTGGAAAAACATGAGAGACTCTTGAAGTATTTTGAGCTGTTATAGCGGTTATAGCTGTGCATGGAAAAACACCCAATGATGCTATCGTTTTTATGTCTGCCTGAATACCTGCCCCCCCTCCGGAGTCGCTGCCTGCAATGGAGAGTGCTACTTTTATAGCCATTATCTTATTGGTTCAGAGATTTATTTCATATATCTCTACTCATAAGCAATGAAAATCAAGTCGACATTAGGATGAGATCTTGCAGGAAGTGATATACATCCTAAAGTTCATGCCCCATAAAACTAAGACTGGAGTGCATCTGCACTATTGAGCTTTATGTCTAATTTTTGAGTTCGTCAGCAGCGATTTTAAAATTCACTATATAACGCCTTCCTAACACTTCGACTACTTTATCACACCAATGCTAAAAATTATGTTCATGTTAATAATATCTGCTGAATTGATTCAATCGAATTAGTTGTAAAAGCTAATTGAACTTCATGCAAAGTAACCAATGAATTTGTCCACACCCATAATCTTTCCGGACGAACGCTCTCGCACTAATACAGAGTCTGAAGAGATAAACGAATTTATTGGAACAAGAAATAAGCTTTCATTAATTGATGCCAATAGGTATTCGTACCTCCAAAGTAAATATCTTTCCTTTTCGCTCATCAGCGAAGCCACATTAATCAAGGGTCGGTTTCTATTGCCAATCCACATCAATTCTTTTTTCCAAATTGGGTACTTTGACCAAAAAGTTTCCATTGATTGAGGTCTGTTTCTAGTGTATAGTATACTTGGCTTGTACCCAATTATGACACTCATCATAAACATAAAAATTCCAAGAAAGAGAAAGCCAAGAGATCCGTTATGTAGTGAAGCATCAGTTACGTTCCCGATGGATGCCTTATAATATATTGTTCCAAGCATATTTTGTCCTAAGACTGGAACCACAATACTACCATAAATCAGAACTATTCCGAGACAATTGATCGCAATCGGAACTATTCCCTTTGTAATAACGATAAATGACAAAAGTGTGCCGAAAACAAAACTTGTGATACTTAAAAATCCAAAAGTAGGAGTAGCGACATCTATACGATTGGATGAAACAAAAATGTAAATGACTATCAGTATGGTGAAGCTGCAGATAGAAGTAAGAATTAGAGATCCCTCGTTGAGCTTTAATTTTTGAAAAACAGGGACAATCTTCATTTATTTATTATTAAGCTTCGAACTATTAAGTTTTATACTAACATGAAGATGAATTTAAGAACAAATGTCTACGAGTAATCGATTACAAGCAGCTAAGCCATTTCTAAAATGGGCAGGCGGAAAGGGTCAATTGTTACACAGTTTGACCCCACTTATACCCACTGAATTTAATGATTACTTCGAACCATTTCTAGGAGGCGGTGCTATGTTTTTCTATCTAATCAATCAGAACCTCATTCAAAAAAAGGCTTATCTATCTGATATAAACGCGGATTTAATAAATGTGTACAAATGCCTGCAGGTAAATGCAAAACTTGTGCTTACTAAGCTATTATATCATAAAGTAAATTACATGAAAGACCGAACAAAATATTACTATACGTTGAGGGGAACGCGTTTTGATGACGAGTTTGAAAGAGCGGCACAGTTTGTTACCTTAAATAAGACTTGTTACAATGGACTCTACAGAGTAAACCGGACTGGTATGTTTAATGTCCCTATGGGAAGGTACAAGAGGCCCTCAATATTTGATCCATCAAACCTAGAATCTGTTAGTGCGGCGTTAAATGTAGTCGATGTAAAAATTGAATGCACTGATTACAGAAATATACTTCAAAAGGCGTCAAAGGGGGACTTTGTCTATCTTGATCCACCATTTTCACCAATGTCAAAGACATCAAACTTTACTGCATACACTGCAGAGGGATTTGACGCAAGAGATCAGACAAATCTTGCGAAGATTTTTAGCTCATTGAATAACCGAAAATGTTTAGTAGTGCTCTCAAATTCAGACACTGAATTAGTTAGAGAACTTTATGAAAAGTTTGAAATTACGACCGTACCAACCCGTAGATCCATCAATTGTAATTCCAGACGACGTGGAGGCAGTACAGAATTAATCATAACTAACCAATATTAGGCTAAGGAGAAATCTATAGTTAAAAAAAGGTTCGGATGCGCCAGGACAGACAGCAAGTGTGGGTTACGAATAAGCTAGTGGACATGACTCAGCTCATGATATTCCGTTTGTAGTTAACTGGCTGTTTGCTTTCTGACGGGGCCCATGTAGGTATCATTAGTGCCATCGATTACTGATGTGTCAAGAGAGAAAAAAGGCGGGAAATTTTTCTAGATCAATTCTCGACCAAAAATGCTTGGGTTGCGGGTAGTCTATGGTATTTTATGGTTTCAAGTCAAAATAAGGTGTCGGAAGGCAAGCCAAAATAAAATAAGATAAGATAAAATAAAATAAAAAGAGTATAGACTATCACTAGTTCATCGGAAATCACTCTAAGTTATAATGCGAATCTCAAGGAGGAGTTTTCAAGAAACAATAAAAAAATAATGGGAATAAGGTAGCATAGTTGATCCCTGGAGATAATTATCGCAGTTGGCCAATTGATTTTTTATTTATATATTTATTCTCTGACTTTTCTATCGGTGAGGTTATCAGAATATTGTAAGCCTCCTGAACTTCTAAGGTGCGCTCCTTGTTAAATGACTTAGTACTCGGTGCGGGTGCGTTACCTTTCAGTAACACAAGGTTGGAGTCAGCTGCATCGTAGGGACCAGATTTTGCAAAGTGAGCTTGAATCCTGTAAGACGCTGGCTGCGAAGGTACAGCAAATCCATCAGTCTCAAATTTACCTTCTTTATTTGTAGTTTGATCAGCTATTTTCATCAATGGATCGGAGACAGTGAAAGATATTTTCATTCCTTGAATAGGTCTGGATGTACTCTTGTCCAAAAGAGTACCAGTCAGGATGTGCTTTCTCTTGTCCTCAACTTTTAGAGTGAGTATGGTATCATGGTGGCTAAATTTACGCACATCGTGCGGTGGGGAGGATAATTTGGAGCTGGACCGAGGTGAATCATCTTGATCCGTACTTGGTACTTCACTTGGAGCGACTTGCTTTCTATTATCGTTCCGATCTACTGGTTTAACGTTGGACTGTTTATTATTATCACTTGATTGACTAGCGTCCTTGCTTTTCTCCTTGTTGTTATTGTTGTTGCTCAAATCTTTCTCGGCATCTTCCAGTGCTCTCTTGGCCAATTCTTGTGCTGAATTATTATTCGATAGGGATTGCATAGCCGAAACTTCATCATCGGTAGTCGACGATGAAATAGCAGACGATGCAGTGGCAGTAGCAGATGTAGTAGAAGAGACACTACTGACTGTAATCTTTCCGTAGTTTGTCAATGTCTTTGAATAAGTTTTAGCATTTGTATCAAAATTTTGACTTGTTGAGCCAGAAGTCACCTTAATTGTCCCAGATTTTGATATGCTAACCGGAATGCTAGAGCTATCTACTGATTTTATGATGTCCGACGAAAATTTTGTACTCTCAAGTTTCAGTGCTGAGGCACTTCCCATCGTATATTCTCCAGAGGAGGCAACAGTTGTGATGTGATTGTTAACGAATTTTGAATTAATGTTCCCTGAAGTTAATGAAATTGGGTATCTTGCATTAGAGATATAGTTATCATTAACGATATTACCACTTGTGGTAGAACCCTTTACAACTATTCCGCGGCCGGTGCCAAGACCATTGATTGTATTATGGACAAGACTGTTTGTTGATGCACCATCTCGGACTTCAATTCCGGTGTAAGATGCCTCTATGTTGTTATCATGAATATTATTATTAATTGTATTTTTGCCTGATTCTTTATACAATTTAATTCCATACTTTGAGCCTGTTATGGTATTGCCCGAAATTTCCGAGTAAGAAATAGACGGGAGCTGTATTGCCGTATCCTGATCATGTATTTTGTTGTTTTTTATGTATGAATGGTGAGATCCCGAATTCAAATATATGCCATCTGCCTTGTTATCGTATATCTCGTTGTTTTCAATATGTATGTTGTAGCAATCTTGGGAACAGATTATACCATGATTATTTCTATAGGATTTGTTATAAGTGATGTACATATCATGTGTTCCTGTATGGGGATCAATCCCATATTCATAATTGTCATGTACAACATTTTTATTAAAATTCAGTCCGCCGACACCGGATGAGTAGAACGCTCTCCAATTATGGTGAATTTGATTGTTCTGAATTATGCTCTTGTCGCCACTGTAATAATCCAATCCGTGATGTCCGCTGCCTGTGTATCCCAGATAAGAAATCTCCGAATTAAGAACATTCATTGTTCCAGTTGCCCCGCCTAAAGAAACAATATATCCCCTTGGAGTTTTCCCCGAACTACCAGCTGACGCGTAGGCATTGGCGGCTGTATTCCAAGATGTTATTTTGACAGAATCAATCTTGAGAGTACCGGAATTTTTCAAACCATAGCCGACTGAACCATCTGACCGAATTTTCAGCCAAGAAGTATCCGTCGAGTCAATGACAAAGTTACCTCCTTTTGCCACAACCAGATTTGCTGCTAGGAGCCAAACACCAGTAGATTCCTTCTTTAATATGCTGGTATTTTTCAACTGGTTGTTAACATCAGTTAGGTGTGTGGCAGTAGTGCAGCTCACCGTAATGGTTTTACTGGATGAGCTGTAACTGATACAGGCCGCATATGATTTACCAGATATTGGTAAGATCAAAAACATTGAAACTACTATTAGAGCAGTAAAAATAGTAGCAATGTTGTTGGACAAAAAGAGTGTGTAAGATTTTTGCATCCTACGAACGGCATTCTAAATGATTTAAAGGATTATGAAGCCAAACCCATAGATGTTTTCACTTATATTTCTCAAAGACTATTCTACGCCCCTAACTTTAGATCGATGATTTTCAAGTAAGTTCATTTTGAGCTGTCTTGAAATTCTTATCTTACTATGATAGTTCATAGAAAAATTCGTCCACATCTAGCAGGTATATTATGCGTTATCCAAAAAATATATTGACAACAAACTTTATAAAGACCTGTAACTGTAATCGTACTCCTCTAAAACAGAACAAGTAGTTAAATGACATGACTGATACTCTTTGCAATATCATTGACAAGCTGCAATTCTTATAATTTGTGACTTGAATGTTTCACTGCTTGTTTGCATTAGAATTAA
>JBIOZE010000105.1:0-7388 GCA_044870745.1 Nitrososphaeraceae archaeon
ATTATCCTGCTGGAGTTGAATTCATTGCTTCCAGTCATCTTGAAATGTTAAATACAATTAGAACAACTCATCTCAAATGGGACAATTGTAAGGAAGAGGTAGGCCGTGTTGTTCCAATGACAAAGGAGGAAGGAAAGGGTAACGTGTTTGATGAAACATGGTGTCTTAGATGTGTGTATGAAACGGGAAAGGCAGATTCAAAAAAGAGAAACGGCTAATATTCTCCAATTTCTTCTAAAGTTGTCTTCAAGAAACAACAACAGAGGACACTTTGGAGATAGTGGATTCGCTGGAGATACTTTTCGGATCTCTTATTTTTTCATGGCGAAGAATATGAAAGTGTAGTCAAGACTTGTTTCCTTCCAATGCACAACCTTATCCACATGTGTATAGTCTATAGGTTCAATCAGTTTTAGACCGGATTTCTCTCCAATCGTTATAGCATATTCTATTTCATTCCTATCAAAGATCTTGTCAGGCGTTCCTTGTGAGAGAACGCATTTTGTGTTGATAATTTTTTCTGGCCAGTAGTCTGTAGATGTCATCAGAAATCCACCCTTTTTGAGAATCCTATTCATCTCTATGAAG
Source organism: Nitrososphaeraceae archaeon (assembly GCA_044870745.1). Lineage (GTDB taxonomy): Archaea > Thermoproteota > Nitrososphaeria > Nitrososphaerales > Nitrososphaeraceae > TA-21. Next base: position 589 of record JBIOZE010000105.1, read on the forward strand.
TATCTTTGGACATCAATACCGTGTTCAATTACAGACAAAGAGGTTACAAAATCAAACATATCATTTTGGTAATTAGTTGCCTCTAAATTCTGGATTGAAAGGTTTAGAGGCTTATCATTGTGCATCTCAACTATCGGCTTGTACTCTCGCTTATAGAGCGAATATGCTGCATTCATGAAATTCCGGCTGTACCTAGGCTTTAGGACCAAATCGCAACCATAAAGATTCCTGAAGCCCAGTCTCTTGAGCATGGGCAATATGGGAGAATCGTTGCAACCAACGTCGAGTATGAAGGAATTTCTATCGGCATTGCCCATCATCTCGATCATTTTGTAGGTGTCCCACGACTTACTCTGGTCGTGATGGAGAAAAAGGTTAAGCGCTTTAAGATGTTTCTTTGCCTCGGTTACCTGAGAAGATGTCTTTAAGACTGAATTGCGAGAGAGAGTTGTAACACGCCTAAGATTATTGTCCTCAGATGTTGTCTTGCCATCCACTTTGCCTAGTTTCAATGGTAGAATGAGCACAAGTCACTGAAATATTATCCTACCATCGTGCGCTTTATCATCAGACATTCTGGCTTCTATCTCTTCCTTCTGTATGGGACTATCCCATAGGTCTAGATTGGCCTAGATTGATGGAAATATCCCATCCCGGCGTAAGCATGGCGACCGCAGGCTTCATTGCAGGTATATCACATCTGTCTAGCATAGTCCTTGTGTATGAATTGCTATTAGGTCCTGTTACTAAGTGATAGGGAATCTTTGCACCATTGAACATATCAGTCACTTTGAAAAAGCACTTATAGGCCTGTTTTGCGTCGGGACCTGAAAGAACGGTTATTGAAGGTGCATCAGGAATAAAATCTATGTTGTCCGGAAGAAATGGAATACATTGTCCTTTAGTCAAGAGACCAGGTGGATCAGACGGAAGTATTTCATCCAAGACTATTTTACCTGATGCCGGATCAAATGGGAACCCTTGACAGACGAACTGTTTTCCATGCTTTTCAGTATAGACAATGAAAAGATGATATCCTGTAACAGAACCAATAGGCGGAGGAAATGTGACGTGGATTGCCCTTCCCCTTACATCAATTTTTTCAAAAAATTTCTGGATTTCAGAGGCACTATGAACCGAAATTGATGTTGAGGCTATTGAAACCATAATCAACGTTCGATCCCGATGTTTAAAAGAGTTGTAATTTTCACATGCACCTGTCTTGTTCAGTTAATTCCACTTACTCTGTAAAATATGGTTATTTGTATCTCAAATCGTATATAATTTCCAAAGTCTAACTAAAATCAGCGAGCATACTGTTACATAACATGGTGCAGGTGTCTTACGACTGTTTCGAATAGTAGATAACCTTAAGTGTCATTACTTTCAATAGGATCATGTTAAATAACCTTTATAGGAAAGGTCCAGAAGATGGTCTGTCGTTGTAAGCATCTCTAACGTAGAAGCACTGATTCATGAGAATGAAAATGCGTTCATAGAAAAGAAAAATTTCTTGTTGTGTGGGTCATGTTTTTGGTGTGTCTCATGTTTAACAGGAAACGGAACTATCGTGCTTTGTCCTTCCTGTGGTAATAATCAAATGCAATTGATGTCTATCTCAGACTATGAGTCTTACAAATTGGATGATGAGTACATAAATGAGATGGCCTCAGAATTGTGGATAAACCAAGGTGGTGATAGTATAAAGTGAATATCGCTCATACAGAAGCAGATTATGACATGGTAGCGAAAACTTGTGGATGCAAAGACTCAAAGAGAAAGGTAACATATTCGTTCGTTGACTCATATCACAATCTTTGCAGTGATAAAAAGGACATAATATTGTCAGAAATACAAGCATGTGAAAGATTATCAAAATACACAGGAGATATAAATGACAAGATTATTCTTGAAAATGAGATAGGAGAATTAAAGTTAGCGCTAGATCTATTGCATTAGTAACAGAATGGCAGACGGGAACCGGGTTATGGCCCTCGTAGTCGATATAGTACTGTTGATATGATCCCTGATATTGCTAACCGTTTGTTCCGAGGAATGGATGCTAACCTGGAGTTTCATTCTTGAATGTCGCTTTATGATTTGAAGAAAGCGACTCAACATCCTATTACTTTACATTTACCATCGAGTATCATTTAACCACAATTAGTGATAGACCTCCTTTTAAGAGAACAGAAAGATCCGAAATGCAGGTTTGGAAGTCCGTGAAATAAGGAACAAACATTGAAAACGCCAGGCACACAATATTGAAGCATAAAGATACAATATCAAGCGTAAATAGTGGAGGAACTGCTATCATGCTTTCCATTCAAATATTTCTGTGTCTGTGTCTGTGTCTGTGCCTGTATCCATTTTGCAACTTCCTTTCCATTTCATTTGTGTCAAGATGCAATTCCCACAATATTCCATCTTTTGGCTTTGTTGATGTTTGGAGGTTAATTTACTCACACCTCCTTGACACATAACTATTCGTAACAACTTGGACACAAACGCTACACCTGCTTCTCTAGTCTTATCATGGCAAGTTATTATCATTAAATTGTGACATACAGGACATCTGATTGTACCGTGGACCTATGGATCGGAATAGCGAATAGTAGAAGTCATGTCGAGATAGTTCTAATTTTACGTATTGACATGTGTCGCATGGTGATCTCTTTTATTCTCGACAATTTTTTGATTGGACTCGATAAGGAGGAAACCTATTTCTTGGACCCCTTAGGTCCATTCCAACAAGGTTCCTAAATTTTGCGCATGCCATGGGCAGCACATATTTTAATACGCAAATCTATAATGACTTCATGACTATCTGTCCAGAATGCGACAAAGAATTCACTTCACCAAAAATCTCATTTCAAACAGGTCATAAGCCGGGCGGAGAAAAATTCGAGTATGCCATATGCTCGTGTCCTGATTGCGATAAATGTTTTGGAGTAATAGCACTCCCCTTATAATACTGACATGTGGTCAGAAAAAACTAGCCACATGACAAGGGATAATATGAATTAGAATGAATTCGGAAGTAGAACAAATCAGCAAACTCAAAGTTGAGGGTATGAATACAACGGACAAAAACACACTTCTAAAAATAATCGACAGTCTAGGGGCATACGGGAAGGGTGAATACCGAATACGCGTGATAGATGCCATACTCTTTGTTGTTAATACTAAAACGGACGAGGATGTGAAAGCATATGCCTTAAATACTGTAAATAAGATCAAAGAGGGAAGAATATAGTATAAAATATCAGATATTTAGCGTTAGATTTTCTATTATCTTCTCATTTTTCTTTAAGGTTTAAGTTTGATTGTTATTGAATGAGAACTAACTAATTGAATGATTGAAAAAATAAGGAACGATTTAGACTGGGCCCGACACTATATTGTGTTCCTGTGACTGAAACCTTTGCCAGCCTTGGTATCTCGTTTTCGCCCTCGTCAGAGTACTTTAACCGTTTAATAACATTATGACGATAATACTGTACTTCATAACTTACTCATCAGTTATTGATCTATCTTAACTAAATCTTCCATTTCTCTGTATATCTCCAAATATCTCAATCCCTTCTTTGTCGCTTTATAAAATCGATGACGATGATCATATTCTAACATGCCGTTATCAATCAAAAGTTTCAAAAATTGCTTTATTTGATTGTAAGAGGTAAAGGTAAGGTACATCAATCTGGTTAATCGTACCCCTTCTTCCGTAGCCACCAGCAGGATAGACGCGAATATGTCAGTCCTGCTACGATATTCCATTATATGGTATACTACGTGTAAGTACTAATAATAGAATCTGATAACCCTCTAGGAATGAAAAATTTACCCTCAAATCGCTAGGTTTGAAACTCTAATGCCTTATACATTACAAAAATTTGTCATCGGTTGAGACTGGTAGATCAGGTAATGTTCAACTTTTTAGCACAGTGGTTGTGATAATAACTTCTTCCATGTCCTAGACCAATAATAGTGTCGTCATCTGTAAATCGTATTCCACAAAGACGACATTTCCCACCCTGCTTTCTTTCGATGAGCAAGAGAATACGCCCTCTTAAGCCAGGATTTGAGTGATTTATTATTGCGTACTTACCCAATCTTTCCTACGAATCATTTAGGATTATTGATTATAATAGGCGTTTGGTAGAATCTTTACTAACGAGAGTAAATTTGCTGTAAAAACATCACTCATTAACTCTATTGAGGATGGATATCGGACTGCTGAACGAGTAAGTTCGCTCTTGTGATAAATTATATAGTGAGATCTAACTAATGCGATTGGCCAATTTGGTTCGTTTGGTTCGCTTGTTCAGATTCGAGGAGTAACATCCTGATTAGTCCCCGAAGAACTAATTAAGTATGAATACTACTTATCCTAATTGCCCACTCCTGATATAACAATCAAGAGGATCTTGGCTGCAATTGACGGGTCTAAACCCTCATTGGATGCTTCAGAACAAGCAATTTCCCTAGCTGCAAAATATGAAGCAGAATTGATTGCGGTGCACGTTGTGTCTCCTGATGTGAGACATGGTTATTTGGAAGATGTCATAACACCTGGACTCCCAGCTTCACTTAAAGAAGTAGTCGTCCTGGCAATGGAAAAGGGTCAGAAATACTTGGACGTTGTAAAGCAAAATGCATCTGAGAATAAGGTAGAGGTTCAGACCGACGTTTTGATAGGTGGTTCTTCGATAGTGAAAGAAATTGTCCAGTATTCTGAGGAACATAAAATAGATCTAATAGTGATTGGAACTAGAGGTATTTCTGGAATTAAGAAAATGTTGTTAGGAAGCACTGCATCCGGTATATTGTCTTATGCTCACTGTCCAGTCTTGATAATAAAATAGGCTTTAAGAGAGTAAAGCCTTGGTTGCAGTTCTACATGTACAAAGATAGTCTTAGCTAGTAACGTCACCGGTAGCAGTAATTGTGTAGTTACCGATCCTTTCGAATGATACAATTGGAAGGAGTTTGAACGGTACAACTTCACCAGGTTTTAGTACAAATGATTGGCTTGTAACAAAGCGATCAGATTTATTAATGGAAGCTCCATCTTTGTCAATAAATTCCGCAGACACCATCAGGTCATTAACATTAACAGTGCTATTATTTCTAATTTTTCCAGTTATATCTGCTATCCCCGTGGGCGACTTTGTGACGGAGAGATCTTCAATTAGAAGACTAATCTTATCACTTTTTGTCATTGAACTGGTGGCATTGGTAGAATTCGATAACAACACAGTGGACCCTTGCGCATAGGCGTCTGATCTTATATCAATATCTTGTGTCATTATACACACCACGAAACATAATGCGCTAGACAAGCCGGAGAATAGATAATGCTTTTTCATTCTCATTAGCTGGATCCCTACATTATTTAAATCAGGCGTTTTGATAAGAGGGAAAGTGATGATAAAGTCAGGTTTTCAGTTAAGGGGGAGAGTGATGGCATGGTTGTAGAGGTTAATAAAGAACCTAACGTTCCAGAAACTTTGAAATTATTTGTAAAGCTGTTTGAGTATCTATTCAATGGCGATTACATATCTCCACAACAAAAAGCAGAATATAGAAGGATGGCTAAAGAACAGGGATTGATATCAAAAGAGATTCCACACACAGAACAATAAACAATACCACCTTCGGAGGCGCTTAGATAAAAGACATTGATAGGTAGTTAGTCACTTTTGAAAACGTGATAACTGATACGACTACCTGTATTTTTAGTATCTTTTTTCGTTTCGTCTGATGCTTGCTGTTCTAATTGTATATCTGGCCGTTTCCTTTTAACTAGCAACCACTGCTTCTTGATAAAGATGAGAAGAATTACAACAGCTATGCTTACCATTAATGTGATAACTATGGCGAAACCAGTTGAGACTGAATCTAGTTTACCCAAGTCAGCCACATTCATACCGTAAATCCCTACAATCAGTGTAAGAGGCAGAAATACAACAGTAAAAATGGTAAGGATACGCATAGTATCATTGATTTGAAGTGAGACTTTCGCCACATAGAGTTCACGTATCGAATTTATTGTGCCTTCATAACTTTCAACGAAATCAATAAGTTGTGAAATATCATCGTAAACCATTTCAACATACTTTACTTCTTCTTTGTCGTGTTCATTGTGGACTAGAAAATTTATTATATTTCTAATGCGCCAGAATTGTCTTCTCAAAACTATAGTCTGTCTGGACAAAGTATCAATGTCAGCAAATACGATCTCCGAAGGTCTTGCAAACGATCTCCGTTGGTATTCATTTACGGACAATTCCACAGCAGTCAAGAGTTGTTCATACTTGCCAATTATTTCTGCGAGAATATTATAGTAAAGAGCGTCTATCTGCGCTTCCTTAATCTTTTTGTTTTTTACTTTTAATAGCCTTTCAACCATATCTTTTAGATTTACTTCTGATTTATGAGCCGTTATTAGCCAGTGCCTGCCAAGGAACATATAGATACCTTCAGTTTCAAGCGTTTTAGGGCCTTTATTTTTCATGTCCAAAATTACGGTAAAGGTATGGTCATCCAGTAACCTGATTTCTGGTTTTTTTGATTCGTTAAAATACGTCTCAAGTGCCTCTGGATCTAGACTAAATTTGTTCACTATCTCCATTACCTCTTCATGGTTTGGATCTGCCAAATCAATCCATATATTATATCCGTTTCCTAGATCGTCAAGAGAGCCATTAGTCTTAACTTCGTTTTCGTTGTATGATATTATGGGCCTCAATTATTCAATCGAAACCTACAATCTAACTTATGTAACAAGGTATTAAAGG
>JBIOZE010000106.1:0-4339 GCA_044870745.1 Nitrososphaeraceae archaeon
TAACTGATGAATTAGGGATTATTCCCACCCGTAAATCCGGCGGCCGAATTCGGTATGAAATTCCTGATAGTCTACAATCATCTACTGGCGCTCAAAGTTCAGATGCAGATGCAAATGGAATTTCAAATGCAATTGCAAGTGCAAGTGGTGGTGCCAAAATTGTTGACCTTCTATGCCGTCCTTACACCCAGGAGGCAGTTATAGGGACCGGTTCAGTCCATCATGTCGCATGGCGAACACCCAACGATGAACAACAATTGGTTTTGCGTCGCAGTATAGTTGCAGCTGGATTAAATGCAACTCCTGTAATAGATCGATTTTACTTTCACTCAGTTTATTTCCGAGAGCCTGGTGGTGTGCTTTTTGAAATTGCTACTAATAATCCGGGATTTACAGTAGATGAAAGCCTAGAGGAGCTAGGAACAAGTCTTGTGCTCCCTCCTTGGCTTGAATCTGTGCGAGGAGAACTATTGAAAATTCTTCCACCTGTACGTTTACCAGGTAAGGTAAGATCCCAAAATAATGGCTAATAATAGGCCTTTCAAAAGAGTTGGTTATTTGGTTATTTGATTGGTTCGTTGGGTGATGAACAAGAATATTAAACAGAGGTACTGCGGTCTCTCCAGTCGAAGACACTGGCCTCATCAAGTGCACTGAGAAGGCTATCCAAATCCCAAGGACCATCGTACCTATCACCATTAATAAAGTCGGAGTTTTCGTTACCCCACTGCTTTTACCGCTTTCTATATCCTCATCCAAATGATCGCTGTGAGTCCTTTCATGAAATTCTCGATTGAATTTTTCCATTTCCAACCCCAAGCTAGCTGCGGCCTGAATCAAGTTTTCGACATTATTTGTCTGCCCATGTTTGAATAAATAATCATACATTTCCCAGTACATATTTTGAGCAGCGGCACCTTCTGCAGCTAAAGCGACCTCATATGAGTGTGGACGAAGTTTCGTTATTGGAAAATTACGAAATACAAATCTCAGTTTAGGCCCCAAACGTTCCTGAACTTCAGTGATGATAAGATAGGCTTGGGCACAGTAAGGGCAACCATAATCCCCGTATTCTACCAAAGTCACAGGCGCAGTAGGAGGACCTTTTATATGATCTCGCTCGCTTACTTCCAATGTTAAGCTTATCACTTTCTCACCTTTCCCTTTAGTCAAGTTTGAATAGTTAAGGAAGCTTTAGAATATTATTATTTCCCTAAAAGATGCGTTAGAAATTAAAAATCATCAGCACCGCCTACCAGTATGGCATAGTTGGATGTACGGAATCGAGTCGAGTGAAATTTGCAGGTTTTTTTTGATTCTTGACTATTGTGTGAAAGAACATGTGAAAAATGGTAGTATTTCTGCTAGTGGTCAGCTACTGCTAGATAAGGGGGGTTTGTTTATGAATCAATCAAGCATATTCCCTTCTTTTTTTGGGTCTAAAGTCAATTAATTTTTGATTAAGGTAAAATTATGGACAATAATATAATATTAATTACATGCCGGTAGCTGCAAAGGAAGACCTGGAAGAAAAGAAATTGTTAGGTTCAGGTGGCTACGCGTTTGCAAAACTAACAGAGCAAGAAGAACTTAGAGCTAGTCTTGGAGTCCCACAAATATTCCTTGCAAATATTGGAAGATTAAGTGAAAATAGATTTTCAAGGTATTACTGCAATAAATGCGCAACGGAGCATCACGGCTCTCCATTGATAACTTTTGAAAATCCTAATGAGGAATTAGGAGAAGGAGTTGTTCTTATTGAAAAAGGAGAATACAAGTGTAAGGCATGTCAGAGCGTTTTAGCAATTTTCCGCAAATTCAACAGATAATAAATGAATATGGACAAGGGCTTTTCCTTCCTAAGATGCCCTACCGGTACTGCAGCTCAAATATTGATGGTATATATAAGTAGCCCATTTGCTGGGTTTTACGGAGAAAGCTTTATTCTATTCATTAGATCAACCTACCTAAGAATGGGTACAGAACAGCAGATACTTAGGGAGAAAAGGGAGTATATAGTAAAGCAGCATGTTGATGCAGAAAATAGACATGATGTTGTTGCTTCAATCGCTACATTTCATACGCCTCGTTACCAGGTATTTCCAATGGGAATAGTACATGATGGAGCGAATGCAGTAGGAGAATTACTTTCTGGAATATTTAAAGGATTTCCAGACTTTACTGTTGAGATTGTAAAAATGCATCATTCTGATGACGCGGTAATCCTGGAAATAAAAATGGAAGGAACGCATCGTGGTGACTGGGCGGGTCTTAAAGCTACGGGACGAAAAATGGATGTGCCAGTTGCATGTATCTTTGAATTTGATGGAGAACACTTAATGTGCGAGAAGGTTTACTTCGACATGGCTACTTTGATGAATCAGCTGAGTGCGTAAATATATTGTCTTTGTGAAATTAAATAAAATAAAATAAAATATTATAAGATCTGATTGATTGATTAGTATTCGGCGGCTATGAAAAAATGTCAAAGTCCGCGAGCTGTCGAAATATACGCGATATTTTTTCCAATTTTATCTATAACAGAAGGCTCAAAACTATTGTGCTTTTTCCAATATTATTAACAGTTATCTCTGTATGTTCCTGAAGAAGTATTGCTGAAAGGAGAATATTAATTTCCACCTATACAATTAGTTAGTAAGTGAAAAGCGGCGTCTAAAGCATGTTCATATTTACGTTGATACACAGCAACTTTGCTGCTCGATAATGCTTTCTCCCGTTACTCACGCTCAATCCTAACGGTTGTTTAGATGGCCACCACTTTGTTACTACACTCTCGATAGATTCCATCTCAAAATGAAAATCAAAAATTGCATCAAATTTGATTCTCAAACGGCCATAGACCCACTCTCTGTAGAAGAGAATATCGAGACGAGCTTGCACCAATTTTCTTGCACCGTCATATCCAGAGTGTTATGCCGTCTTAGTTAAGGAGACTAGCTACCTAACATGCGACGAGGACTGTGGTAATAGGAATTGTTTAGTTCATAATTTGTAGTAGAAATGAAGTATGTTTCCTATTTTGAGATTTCTTCATACCTTGTATATATCTTCAATCTGATTCATAATTGAATTAAATGGAAAGGAAAGGTAAAATCAGCCTAATATTGACGCTTTTTGGAATCCTCGCAGCAGTTAGTCTCTTGGGAACTACTCGGACATTTAGTTTTGCTTTTGCGGACCCGAATTTCGTGGTCGCCGAGTGTCCAGTAGTAAGTAACGGTGATGACGAAGAGAGTGGAAAATGTCCAGACATGAAGACTATCCAGAATGAGGATGAACGAAGTGGGAATGAACAACGCGATACTAGTACAGCAGGTAATGATACTGTGGATGAACAACGCGATACTAGTACACCAAGTGATCATACTGTGGATGAACAAAGCGATACTAGACCACCCGTAACATCAGGACCAGTGAATCCATTTGGACCATAAACAAAGGAGGAAATTGTGAAAATGAACAAGCTATTTTATCTGTCGGTCTCTGTTTCAATGCTCCTCGTAATGTCCATACTGGCTGCAGTACAAGTATCTGTCCACGCTGCTGACCAATTCACACTTGATACCAAATCAACTGTTAAAAAGTTGAAGAGCCCGATTCAATACAAACTTGTAGCTTCAGCTAACGGCTTTACAGAGACAAGAATAACTAGTCAAATTCCAACTCCACCTAGTGGAACGGTAGAAATCCCTATCTCAATACCATTTGATACGGTTAACGATGATATAGTTACATCCGGTTTCCATGATGAGTATTTTGCATGCGGATACGTAATTAAATCCAGTACAGGTCTGGCTACAAAATACAAATGTAATGAAGGTGACTTGCAAGATGCAGATGGAAATAATCCGGTACCCATAGAGGGCTTCAGAGCTATGGCAAAAGCCAGTTCATCTAGTTCAAAATCCGTAAAGATCAAGGTTGAAGTACCTCTCAAAGATAGACCCGATGCAGATTTACTTAAGGTGGTAGCAATGGTGAGAGGCGAGTTCAAATCTGGAGAAATAAATGGTAATAATGGCAAAACTGTGAGCAAAACATTTACCTTTGACAGAAATACAGGTATCGGACCAATACAAAAGGGAGATCTTTACATGGTGTGTGTGGCTGGAGATGAACTAAATCCTCCTGAAGGCAATGAATGTGAATTTGCCAAGATAAAGACCCTTACGGGTATTAATACACACGCTGCTAGATAGTATTGGACAAATCAGGCTAGGACAATACCGCCACCCTCTTTTTTGAAAATTATGACGCGACCAAGAATTTTAACCATATACACCTAATCTGGGATCTCAGATAATCAATCCGTTTGGTA
>JBIOZE010000107.1:0-10867 GCA_044870745.1 Nitrososphaeraceae archaeon
TTTATTATAATGATTCAACAATAAAAAACAAGATCCTAGGTGCTGATAGAAATCCAGAACAGATATTCCCTGAAGAGGTTCTTAGATCTATTTTAGAGTCTGGACAGATTGATGCCATTGCTGCATATAAACACGAAGCAATTACTAGAGGGCTTCCTTATATCACATTGGCACCTCAAATAAATCTTGGCGACTTAAAATATTCGGATTTCTATAGGCAAGGATCTTACACACTTCATTCAAATGATATTGTCTTTGGTCATCCAATATTCTTCTCCTATACAATACCAACAACTGTCAGGAATCTAGATGGGGCTAAATCTTTTGCAAATTTTCTGATTTCGTCTCAAGGAAAAACTGTACTCAATCAAGTAGGATTGAATCCAGTCGACACTATTGTGGATGGAGATAACAAATCCCTAAGCTTGCCTTTTGAAATAACATCATTAATAAAATAATGGGATTAAATGTTATTAAAGTAGGTTACATTTGGTAAATTGTTTCTGCAAAAAAGGAATAAAATTTCAGGATTTGGTCTTACAGTAACAATTCTATTAGCACTTCTTGTCCTGTATCTTTCCTATCCGTTATTTGGCTTGGTCTACCTTGGCGCATCTACCCATCTCGTGCAATCATTAACAAGGCCTGAAACCGTGAGTGCTCTCCTTTTGAGCCTAGGAACGGCAACTGTTTCAACTCTAATCTTGTCTTTTTTTGGAATTCCACTTGCTTATGCACTAGCCAGATATCAATTCAAACTCAAATTTCTGCTCAGATTAATAGTAATTCTTCCACTGGTAGTTCCACCCTTGGCTAGTGGCGCGATGTTATTGGGAGTGTTCGGACCTTATTCATTTCTTGGACGAATTATTCCATTTGATTTGACTCAGTCAGTTCTGGGAATTATAATAGCGCAGACATATGTTGCCTCCCCTTTCATCATTCTTCCGAGTCAAGCTGCGTTCGAAGCAGTCCCAGAAAAATATGAAACAATGGCTAGAGTCCTTGGAAAAAAGAAATCTGAAGTATTTTTTAGAATCTCTCTACCTTTGGCGAAAACTGGTATACTTGTTGGAATGCTGATGGCTTGGATTAGGTCAATTGGTGAACTGGGTGCGACTCTCATGATGGCATATAATCCTCACACAATTTCAATTCAGATTTTTGAGGACAATGCAATAGGCGGGATAAAAAATTCTGTGGCTGGGATAGTATGGGTAATAATACTTTCTATTATTGCACTAACTATTTTTCTTTTTTTGAGACGTAATCATAGTATCAAACTTGGATGGTACAGATAAACAATGGGGATCAATGCTTAATGACACTGGAAATTATCAGTCTATCTAAGAGCTTTAAATCATTTACACTAGGGCCATTGAACCTTACCATAGATACTAACATTATGGTTGTACTGGGACCTACTGGAAGTGGCAAAACAACCTTAATTAATTTGATTGCAGGACTACTTAGTCCCGATACCGGTAACATTATACTAGATGGAGTTGATATTACCAAAACGCCTATTGAATCAAGAAAGGTAGGATACGTATTTCAAGATTCAGCATTATTTCCTCACCTTAGCGTGCATCAAAATATTCTATTTGGTCTCACAAGAAAGGAAAGACAAAGCCAAGTAAGAATAGGCATGATAAGAGAGGTAATTGATGATCTTGGGTTAGACCATTTGCTTAATAGAAAAATTGGTGGACTTAGTAGCGGAGAACTTCAGAAGGTATCACTAGCCCAAGTGCTTGTTACCTCACCAAGAATAATTCTACTTGATGAGCCACTCTCACATCTAGACCCTCCAACAAGAGACAGGCTTAGAATCGAGTTGAGGGCTATACTAAGAAAACAACAAGTTCCTATAATCTATGTTACTCATTTTGAAGAAGATATTTATGCACTTGCTGATTCTGTCGCGATTTTGAATAAGGGAAAAGTAGAGGGAACCGGAGGACTTGAACAAATATTAAATTCTTCTCCGTCAACTCCATCATTTCTGTCTCAAGTAACGTCTGGTGCAAATTATATTGCTGGACGAGTTGTAAGAAGCGAAAATGGTTTAACTTCATTCAAAGTTGGGGACCGTACATTTAATACGCTTGGAGAATTCTCAGTTGGAACTACAATCGGTGTCATAATAAGGAGAGAAGATATCATACTCTCAAAGGAAAAAATAAAAACTAGCGCACGCAACATGATGTACGTTCAAGTGGCACAAATTACTCAGATATCAAATTTGGTTGATATACATCTGAGAGTAGATGGATTTGAGCTAATTTCGAGAATCACCAAATCGGCAATGGAAGAACTTGGAATCACCCTACATGATTCCATTTACGCGATCTTCAAAGCTTCTGCCCCTCATGTTGTCCGTGAAGAAAACTGAAAACTGATTACACAATCATTATCATGTCATCATCATATCGGCTAATAATCTCGTTCATCATCATTCAAGAATTTATTTAGTTTAGTTAATCACCTAGTGGCAGTTCAAGTACGGCTAATATTGGAATAATCATATACACAAATTAGGATGATGTAATTAATATTTCGCAATGGCCAACCCACAATCGAGGGAGGAAGTAGCAAAGGAGCTAATTCAAAACGAAATAGCCAATGTGTCCACAAACTCTTCGCTCATTAAGCACAACGGGTGTGCTGCTTGTCATGTACTGTTTAATTTGGTTGATAAATTACAGATAAGCGAATCAGACGCTTCCGATCTTTTATCAGAAGTTCTATTCAACGATCCCAAATTAAATGACTATTTCATTGAAATGGTAGAAAATATACATATGAAAGAAAGATTAATGGGTATACCTTTTTCAATCAAGACCCGGGAAGCTAAAGACAAATTCATTGATTCTAATTTCAAGAATCTATTAGCGGAATTGTCATCAGACGTTATCAACTACGGGACAGATACGGTTTTACGTAGATTGTTGGTATCTAATATCGCACTGGAAATTGCGCAAAACATAGGTATTGACTATCACGCGGCTACCGAAGAACTATATTACTATATGAGAAAGAAAGATCAGCAGACCCACGAATGGATCCAAGAATTCATTAACAGTCTTTATAAAAGAATGCAGAGAAAAAACTGATGAGATTTCCTTCTTTGTATCCAATAGATAAATATCTCTCTCAATCAATTCGAATGATCTCACTGGTCCCATGAGTAACTGAGTAGAAGAGGAGGCCCAAATTCCATGAATCTATTTTTGCTAACAAATTGGTAGTCCTTATATTGCTCAATTTGCCGTTAGTGGCTGATGCATAAATCATCAGTTGCAAGTTTAGGTACAAAGTGCACGGTCGCTTCTGTCCTGACTATTCTCCTCCTTCTGGTCTTCCAATTGCCGAAAATGAGTTTATCAGAAATATTTGAAGGCACTCCACAGAGGGACAATTTGACTGGGACAATTCAAGAAGATTTCATTTCAGGTGCAGTTGGAGCTGATTTTCTAAATGGAAGTCTGGGTAATGACGAGCTTGATGGTGGAGCAGCAGGAGACATAATAATTGGTGGAATGGGAAATGACACGTTATTTGGTGGTATAGGGAATGATAATATGACTGGAAATGACGGTAACGACCAACTCTTTGGCGGGCCCGGTGCAGACAGATTAACTGGTGGTGCAGGCGCTGACTACTTTAATTGTGGACTAAGCGTAGACCAGGTTGTAGATTTTAATTCTACACAAGGTGATGTGAGACTATATAACTGTGAAAGTCAAACGATCGTGAAGAATATTTCTTCAAGTACAGATACTCCTCCTCCAGTTAACAAGACTGTTTCGGAAGTTGTACAGAATTTGTCTAATACCACAAATAGTACAAGTCCATTAGCAAATCAAACACTGTCGTGAAGATCGGCTGATCAATTCAAGCAGTAGCTAAAATAATACGCTCAGGTCCAGCATAGTCTTTCCTCACAAATTTGTCAAGAGAACAGGCAAGCAAATAGAGGTTAGATGTTACTGGAACATAGATATTATCATGCCTAGGTAAGGATTCTTTATTTATTTTTGCTTTGATATTGCTGTGACAAAGTAATTCTACAAACATTATCTGATCATTGATATTAAGTTAGTAACGAATTTCTTACAAAACTAGTAATTACCTTAAGAATTAATGAGAAGAGGCATAATAAGTGATGTATACCAATAATACTCTATGACAGAGAATAGAGATAAAATTCACTACAGAATAGATACTCTATTGAAATATTATGGAATAAACGACGAGGAAAAATTGATAAAATACTTGAAAGCGCGAGGGCAAAAGACCAAATCGCAAGCAAAATCATGAGCCTTTAATAATCATAAGATACATTATTTTGTACTCTAACATAGCGTGACGGTTCTGATGGGCTAGGCTTCCACCACCAACATAACGTTACCTGGTCCATCGGGGCAAAATTACTTAAGTTACCTGAATGCATATAGTACAAAGAGCATGATTGAGTAAGATGCAGGTAGGCAGAATAGTATCATTCTTGCCAAGTTCCACAGAGATACTCTATGAGATTGGAGCAGGTGATCTTATCACAGGAGTAACACATGAATGTAATTATCCGGTTGATGCAAAAAATAAGCGGAGGGTAATTAACTCTACTATTGATGCGAGTAATCTGTCTAGCAGAGAAATTGATGATAAGATTGTGGGATTGATTAAACGCGGGGAAAACATTTATGCAATAGACGATCAGCAGCTAATAAAATCAAAACCAGACCTAATTATCGCACAAGGTATCTGTGAAGTGTGCGCCCCCTTCTCTAAAGAAATAGATAGAGCAAATTCAATATTGGGATATGAGCCTGAGGTACTTGTTCTTCATCCTCATGATTTAGATGATATTTTGGTGAGTATCACGGAAATAGCAGAAAGGGTGGGGAGATCAAAGGAAGGCCAAATACTAGTCAAATCATTGCAGAAAAGAATTGATAATATAAGAAAAATAGTCTCTGAAAGAAGATCTAAAAATAGCACAAAGAATAATCCAAAAATAGTCTGCATAGAATGGGTTGATCCTTTCTTTAGTGCCGGCCATTGGGTACCCGAGATAGTTGATATTGCAGGAGGAATAAATGGCCTAAGCACGACAAGACAGCCATCACGCCGAATTTCTATTGAAGAAGTTATGGAATTTAATCCAGATAAAATAATCCTAATGCCCTGTGGCTTTGATGTAGCCAGAACCATGAATGAAGCAGAGACCTTGAAAAACAACAATAAATGGAGATCATTGCAAGCAGTACAAGAAAATCAAGTCTACGCTGTTAACGCTAATGCATATTTTAGCAAACCAGGACCAAGAACAATTACAGGATTAGAGATAATGGCGAAAATAATAAACCCATCAGGCTTTCAAAATATTGAGTTACCACCTAATTCATATGCCAAAGTAAAAAATGACAGTTAGTCGCTGACATTAGAATTTCGTTCACAGATAGATTGTCCAGTATATCAAACGTATATACTGACTAGTAGAGTTGGTAGAACCAATCACATTTCCACGTATATTCTTCTGAATTCTTCTAATTTGTTCTTCCTCTTCCCTCTTCTTTTCAGGACTGTATCCCAGTGCTCAGTATAATATTTGGTAACATCTTCTAAATTATTAGTAGAAAATCCCAACACATACTCATATTTCTTTCCCCAATTTTGCTCGTAGTAATAAGGATGATCATAACAGATGGGATAATCGAGGGTTGAGTCAATATGTATCCATTTATTGTCTATCAAGGATTCGTTCCAACAATGGTCTAAAAAATCATGAACTATCCTAGTTTGAATTGACATTGAATTTAGAATAGCTCCAAAGAGGATTGACCATTCGCTGCACCTTCCTATTCTAGAATCTGCAATATTTACTATCTGGATGTAGCGAGGAAAAATTATGCGTGAGCCGCATTTATTACAAGTGTGAATTTCCGAGCTTCGTAATATTTTTGAATCTCCTTCTATGACTTGAAAGAACATTGTCTGATTACTATTATTAATTTCAGCGCATGTCGCACATTGAAGCGCTTTAGGCATCCACTTCATAAAATCAGTTTTGAACCAATGCAATAGAGGCTTTAGCGACTGGCCATTATCACTTGCCTTTGATACTTCCTTTGGTATTAATTTGTTGACATAATCTAAAATTGACTGGTCATTGTATTGTTCTGATACTCTCTTGTATAATGCAAACGTATCAGAATAAGTGGAGAATTGATTCAACTTATCAAACAGAAACATTTTATTTTACGACAATGATTGAATAGCTCTACTTCAATTAATTGTTTTATCCATAGACATCTCTGATAATCTTCTTGGTTATCATATTATTATTCTAATTATTACTATTAATATTGATCGTGCAAGCTTATACTACTAGTTATGATAAACGATGCCGCAAACGAGTCTATTAACAAGATCAAGGAGCTACTGGACAGAAATTGTAAAATAGAAAAAGTGTATCCTCAAGTTTTTGGTTCTGACGCTGAAACAAAGATTGTAACAGTTGAACTTAAGTGTCCAGATGGGACTTTTCACAAGATTCGAGCCTATGGAGAAAATGCACAAGCTGTACGAGAATTCCTAAGAACTAGAGTATTATAGGAGCAGAGGCTGCAGATCGAATCTTAAGCTCCGAATTTGCAAGAAACATGAATCAGTGATTTACGGACCTATCGACCTAGCTAGCTTGTTCTATCAGAAGTAAATCCTTCTACCCTAGAAACTTCAGAACATTTTTGCCTTCAGTGGTAAGAGTAATCTTGTGAGATCCACCAATTTTTTCAACATTAATCAGGCTTCGGTCCGATAGTGGTTGAATAAAATTTTTGTTCAATGACATGTAAGCAGCTATTCCTTCTTTGTCAGCACTCTGTGTCTCAACATGAATCAACCCTTCTTGCAGCGAGAGATCCCTCAATTGCTTTTTACTAATAGTACCACCTCTAAAACCATTAATCAAAGTTAAACATCTGACCAATTTCTGGCTAGGGATCTTGATTTCATATTCTGGTAAGGAAACTATGTCTTTTAATCCTTCAGTCTCTTGTTTCCTGGGTGCAGAAGTATACTTTTCAGGTATCACGTAATACGGCTTTATATTCACTGTATTCTTGAACATCATACAAGCTAGCATAGAGGCAATTGCCTGAATCTTGCTACCCGCTGATACATTTACCATGATGTTGTTTCCGTTCTCCTTGACTAATATTGATCTGAATGCTCGCAATGTATCAAAGAGATCGGTCCTATCAGCTGCTTCCTCTCTGAATTCAATTTTTTCTTTATCAAGCTCCTTCTTTATGGCCTCAAGAAAGTGAATCCCTTCATCTGCAGAGGGATTGTTGTGTGTAATAAGCCAGATTCTATCTGCCTTCATATTGAACGCAGGCAGAATAATTCTGTCGACTTCAAATCCAACAGGTGAGATATGAATTCTTAAAGGGTTGATGGGACTGACAAAGTTATTACTAAGTGAACTCATATTACTAAATATACTAAGGTAAAAATAGTTATTAATTAAGCTTGCCGTGTCTGCGTTAATTGTCATCATCATCATCAATTAACGTGCGGGATGTATACAGAGGATTACAGAAAGCCCAGACTCATTTAATACAGTCTACAGAAATTGCAACAGCCAGTGTATGTCAGCATTTGTTCAAGCTTAGCTATCCATTTGGTGTCATTAGAGGCGAGAGAGATTACCTAGTTGCCAATGCCGTTCACGATATAATGAGTATTGCTATTCATGGACCAATTTTAGAAAATTGGGTTTACAAAACTGGCCAATATGCCGATGTTGCTAACAATATCATGAGGAGTTCTTCAGCCATAATCGAAGAGGTGATCAACGAAACAAGAGAGTATGCAAATAAAGAAGCAAGAAAAATTCCCGAGTCATTTAATCATGACGTAACGGATAGATATCAGGGTCTAGTAACAGGTATAGCAAAGCATCTAATGAAAAAATATGAGCGGCCTGATCGTGTAATAACAGAAGTTACAATAACAAATATTCCAAACCATCATGAAGGAAGAATTGATGCTATTCTAGAATTTGGTAAAGGGTATGGGATTTTAGATTGGAAAACGTATGATATTAATCGAGCAAGAGGTAGCGGCCATGAACGCTGGCAACTTATTTCAAATATGTTACTTTCAAATTATCGCTATAGACAAAATGAAGATGATTGGACAAACTTTCTCTTTGCCTCAATCGTCTACTACGGGGGAGCGTATATCCCACGACTTCCCATAGCAGAAAAACATTTAGAAAAAATTAAAAAAGATAGATTTTTTGCACATCAGGTACTTTGTGGTAAGTATGTTCATGCAGAGAAGCCCAAGTTTTGTCCAGTTTGTGATACAAATGCAGAAGGATGCTCTGACTGCCGCTTTTACAGGGAAGATTCAAGAATGGCATTTGCAGGCGCGCTTCCTGATAATTACAGAAAAATAACAGGCCAACTTTTTGGCAATAGATACAAGGTATTAGAGGAAAGAGCTGAGACTCACAGGCATAAACATGTTGTAGATACGATGGTGAATAGTTTGGGTGAAAGTCATGCAATAAGAGAATTGGAGAAGTTTGGCGTGCTTCACGGCGGCTACCGGTTCGTTTCTGCAGATGGTACTACGGTATTGTTCAGAAGGGATGAGGGCAACAACAACGAAAGTTTTCTTGAACCAAAAAAAGTGCTTAGAATAATCGGTGTGGAGAAGGATGATAATAATGATGGTAATGAGGAAGAAGGACGTGGTATTCCTCTTCTTTCCTGCATATCGGAGCAGGCCACGGTTATGGAAGTAGGTAATAATAACTATGATAATAATAATAACAACAACAATGATAATGATCTAATTCTAGGATTTCGTTCCAAGGCTACCGTAGAACGGGCCAAACGGCAGCTATTCAATTTACCTCTAATTATGATGCGAGATGAGATTAATCTGACACGAAGAATGCTTGAGCCTCTTCATAAATTTCACAAATTGGCAGCGGACTTGCTTGTTTTCAATAATCCTTACAATAACAATTACTGTAATAACTGCTAGAAATGAAATAAAATGAGTTTGTGTTTGGACCCTGAGCAGCTCAGGATTTTGAATTGGCGTCTGAATAGTAAAGGGATAGGAGCAGTTGTAGGTCCTCCAGGCTGCGGTAAAACAACAACAGGTAGCGCTATGGCAGTAAAGCTCATTGCCGAAGGAATCGCAGACAGGGTATTGTTGGTTGCCTATACCAATGCTGCAGTCAATGAGTTCGCATGGGAAATTTGTGACATAATGGGTGCTACGGCGGCTCGCGATTATTGTCTTCGTACTGGTAACAAAGCTGGTATAGACACAAAGCTACCAATACAATTTAGCATTAATGCAGAAGATATTCGGTCTAAAAAAATAATATTATGTACTACTCTTTCGCTGAAGCGTCTATCCTCATTTATGAAGTTTGACAACATGATAATCGATGAGGCAGGAATTGAGAGATTGGAGCATCTATTAAGTCCATTCGTTATGGGCGTTAATCAATCAACGGGTTCTGCATTTGGCGCGGCACAACAACATGAAAATGAGCATGAGCATGAACAAGAACCCATAAACAATATTATGGATCTGGCTGAACGTTGTGGAATAACTGCTACTGTTGTAGGCGATCCAAAACAGTCAAGACCAATGGGCCTGGCAGACAGGGATCGAAGCGCCATTGAATGGGTTATAAAATATTCAAAATCTGATACATTGCGTATAACTCACCGTCTTCCAGACAAACTCTCAGGACTTGTAGATGAATTTGCACAATACGGTGGACTCAGGTCCTCTCCTGAAATTGCATCAAGAAGACTTGTCCTAGACCAGACACCAGATGTAGCATATCGAGATATAATACAACCTGAGGATGTGATCACATGGGTTGACATTAATGGTGAAGAACGACAATCTGGTCCTAGCTCATGGGCAAATGATATGGAAGCTAAAGCGTGTGCAAAAATATGCAAAGAATTAAGATCGGTAACGAAAAAGTCAATTGCAATAGTTACTAGATTTTCTGAGCAAAGACGGATAATATCAAGACATATTCAACGAATGCGACTAGATAACGTAAAGGTAAATACAACAACTGGTGCCTTGGGCACACAGGCTGATATTGTATTGATATCTCTGGTCAGAAACAATCCCAAAAGGATTGTTGGACAGGCCGGTACTTTGCAAGATCTAAACGTTGCCATCTCAAGATCTAGAGAGAAATTGATTATAGTCGGTAACCATGCGACTATGTTAAATGGGTGGTCGAGAGTAGCTAGTAATTCAAATTCAAATTCAGATTCAAGATATGGATACAAAAGTCCATCTAGAAGACTAGCTCAATTAATAGATTCTAAATATGGTAAGGTTATTGATGTTCCTAAATTGTTAGTTCAGTAGAAAAACGACGGATCAAGCTTTGATTAATTTTGAAAATTGCATAAGGGCATGTAACAGAATAGAAGAGCACGCCAGCAAGTAATTGAGTTGACCCTTAAGTATTTTATTTTTTAATTTTTTTTGACTAGGCACTTCATACTATACAGAAGTTAGTATGAGTGACGAAGACGACTACACTACACTTAATATAATACTCAAATCTCTATTCATCGAGCGAGCGGGGGTCGCCTAGCCTGGTAGGGCGTGGGATTGCTAATCCCATGTTCGAAAGAACTCGTGGGTTCGAATCCCACTCCCCGCGCTTTACTTGGGGATTCTAACAGTAATCTTAAAAGCTCAAGACGAGCATGTGAAGTTGTATAAAAGTTGAAGCTCGAAATACCTCAGCTAGCATCGAATCAAGAATTAAAATCAAATATCGATC
>JBIOZE010000108.1:0-25654 GCA_044870745.1 Nitrososphaeraceae archaeon
CCAATCGTCGTAATATTGCCATTTGGTAAGTATATAGGCATCTGCAGTCTTAACCCCTTCAAAAGAATTCACTCTGGCCAAAACATTATCAACCACAAACACATTTTCGCCATAGAGTACGAAAGCCAATATGTCCTTCGGCTCGATTACACTAGGACTGTACAAGATATTTGTCTGAAATTCTGAGTACATGCGTTCAAGTACATTATGATGATGAGCTTTATCAACAATTATTGGAATAACAAATTGAATATAACCTATCATGGCAGACGGGCTGCACTGAAGAGAGAAATCCAACAAACGCTGCTCCTTCATCCTATTGAGGCGCCTTGTTGTGGTTTTTTCAGAGATGCCAACCTCTTTGGCAATATCAGCTATCTCTACCCTAGCGCCCGATAGCAACAGACATTTTATTATTCTCAAATCTGTTTCGCTTAGGTCATTAGATGCGACGGATAGTTCAGTAACAGCTATGTTGATAACGGTTGCAGGTATTAGGCGCTCATTTATTAATTGGATAATGCTATCATCTAGTGGTTTTTTGATAACAAGGGCAGCCACAGTTGTATTTCCCATATGATGCACATGATATGCAAGATCTCCAAATTGCTTGACACGCTGTATGACATCATCTTTAGTTATTCCGTTACTAGTCCTTACTAATACAATAGCTGTTCTATAACCAAAAGCTGCAGGATTAACTCTAACTATGAACTTTTCTATGACTCTGCTGCGTACCATCTTCTTCACTCTCGCCTTTACACTCTTTGATGTTAAGCCAATCTGCGAGCCAATACTACTATAGGAAGTTCTACAATCTCTAGCTAAAGTGGGGAGAATAGTAAGATCATTTTTATCTAGTATCATTTTCTCTTCTCCATCCTCAGTCATACTTTCATTATTACAATTATGGGTAATAAAGATGTCCGATATCGGAAGTTTTGCTTCCTCTAGGGATAAGTATCTGTAGCGTATAGTCATAGATATGAAAAGTATTGAAATAGAAAATAAAAATGTGCAACAGCACTTCTCACATACAGGTGAGAAACGGAACGAAAAAATACTGAATACTGAATCTAAAGGAATAATTACCATTGAAGAAGAGTACGGAACACTAAAGTATGAACGACGACTATCTCATCCAATAGAGACAGTATGGAAGGCGATTACAGATCAAAAAGAGATATTCAGATGGTTGCCCGATTACAAAGGAACCTTCGACGGGTACAATGGTGGTACAATTGAACTTGTTAATACTGTATCAGGATCTCACGTAACTGGAGATATTCTGGTCTCGGATCTTCACAGAGTTTTTGAGTACGAGTGGCATATCTCTCCTAATCAAATGTTCCCTCATGGAGAACCTGAGTCTATTATTAGGTGGGAGCTCAAACAGGATGGTGATTCAGATACACTCCTTACTGTGACTCACAGTCGCCTCACCAAATCGACAGCTTTAATTTTAGCCCCGGGTTGGCATGCTTACCTAGATCGGCTTGAAGCCATTCTAAACAATCAAGTACCACCAGATTGGGCGCGTCGGTTCGCAGAGGTCAAAGAACTATATCCATCATAGCTTGCTCAACCATAACAACTACTAACATGAAACCTGGGAATCCAATGGGCATAAATTAAAAGCTACCATTGCCTTCCCACGGTACAAGTAGATAGCACAAAATGAAAGATATTGTGAATGGATCTAATTCGCTAACTTTGGTTTCATAACAGATAGCAGCGTAGAAAATTTGAAAGGCTTTAACATCACATCTTCTTGATTAATTCCTATTGAACCCAGGCTGTTACTAATCTGGTCCAAGGGATAGGTAGTAGTGAGAACGATTTTTTGATTTGGAATTCTGTTTCGTATATTTTTCGCAACCTCAAGTCCGCCAATATCATGGAGGTGGCTATCCAACATAATCATGTCATAACCATCATCGGTAGAATCGAAGGCATATTCTAGGCATTTGTTACCACTTTCTACTGTCACTACGTCAAAGCCCAGAGTATCCAAATATGCATAATAAAGATTCCGAATGTCCATATCTGGTTCCGCAACCAGGATTCGTATCGGTTTTGTTTCTGTTCCAGTCAGCGATAACTCTTTGTTTATATCAATCGTGATAGAATGTTGAGCGCCAATCTGGCGCTTCATATACAGAGCCGACTCTTCCATAAGGGCGGAATTTGGATGAGGACATATCACAGCGATATTCTGGTCATTTTTTATCCATGCAGCATGAACATCATTCCACCATTTCTCTAGCAGTATACATTCTGCAAACTGTCTGTTCTGAGACATAAAACAAGCTGCGTCTGCAAAAACCGTTATCTTACCTACTTTTCCCTCAATGATTCGCTGCCGCAGTATCTTTTCCAAGTCTGTTTTGAGCTGAATAAAAGGAGTCAAATCTCCCTTCAAAGCTGATTCATAATGCGGTCTAAGGTTGACAATACCCAAATTACCATTCACAATATTCTGTTCGTAGTCCGTGATTCTGGAAGAAAGCTTCGCTAAATGAGAGCTGTCATTGGCATTCACAGAGGCGTATACGCAAAACTGGCATTCTCTCAAGCCATCATTTATGCAAGCTATAGCAGCTTCGTTACATTTGTCCTGATTGTCATAAAGCAACATAACATGCTGCCTAGATGAGGCATTAAGCAGACTAGAAGGAATCAATTTGCTTCGTTACCTACGTCTTCACTATTAATATTATATTTTGGTTGTCGGTGAATCATCCTCAAACTAGTAGCCCTTAATAACCTTGAGTCCATCATGCTTATTTACTGTTATATCCCCTCTGCAACAGTTATAGTGGTGTACATTAAAGTGAATGTGCCAAATGACTACTGAACTAAGCTACCAATTGTTCTACTGTTTACTAGGGCATCATTTCTAAAGAAAATCCAAGATCGTGCCAAATTTGATTTCACAAACGGCCAGTCGTTATAGCTAATTGTGATATTTCGCTTTTCGTTTGTAGTTTGATCTTTTATAAGATGTGGATTGTGCAATTAAATTAAGGATTTGGCAGCAGAGCAAGAAGCATTCATACACGTGCTTATTTCACTTGCAATATTACTTTTCGCTGCGAAAATATTTGCCGAAATTTTCAATAAACTAAAACTTCCAGCTGTATTGGGAGAGTTACTAGCTGGAATAATTGTAGGCCCCTTCGCATTGGGTTCACTGCCTATTTTTGATGGGAAACCTCTTGTCATACTAAATGAAACAGTACTTCAGATAGGGGAAATATCTGGAATAGTTATTTTGTTCATAGCCGGCCTTCAAATTACTCCAAGAGAATTTTTGCGAGGAGGCGGTGCATCGTTCACAGTTGGCGCATGTGGAGTCATTGTGCCGTTTTTTGTAGGCTATTATGTTTTCATGCTATTTGGATTAGGAGCATTACAGTCAGTTCTTATTGCTACAGCCCTTACAGCAACTAGTATTGCAATATCAGTTCGAGTCTTAACTGATTTGGGAAAGATGAAAACAGAAGAAGCCAAATTAATTTTAGGAGCAGCGATAGTGGATGATATTCTTGCAATAGCAGTTCTTTCTGTCGTCACTACCATGGTGCAATCTGGTAATATGACACCCAATGTTTTTGATATTACGCTCCTCATTTTGAAGATATTAGGGATATTCGCTGCTTTACTTATTGGAGCAATTTTCATCGTTCCAAAAATACTACACGCAGAAAGATTATGGAAGTCAAGAGGCAGTGTTGAAGGTATAGTAACTGCTTCATTCTTTGGTGCGTCAGGAATAGCAGCCGCGGTTGGGTTATCTCCTATTGTAGGAGCCTTTGCTGTAGGGATGGCTGTAGCAAGCACTAAAATAATCAGACGGGTTGAGGAATATGTTGACAAATTAGAGATAATATTTGCTCCTTTGTTTTTTTCAATTATTGGAGCTCAGGTTAATCTTACTGGATTCAATTTGGAAGTGCTATTTTTATCCATAGTTGTGATTGTTGTTGCAATAGTCACTAAGTTGATAGGATGTGGAGTACCTTCGATACTATTTTTGAGGAATAAATCAAAAGCCATGAAAGTAGGGATAGGCATGATTTCAAGGGGTGAAGTTGGTCTCATAGTTGCCGGTATTGGTGTAACCTCTGGCGCCCTATCCTCAAATATTTACACAACAGTAATCATAATGGTTGCAGTGACTACAATAATCACTCCCTTATGGTTAAAGAAAGTTTACAGTAAGGAACAAAAGACAGGATAATTGACTTAGGACTAGGCAAGCTTGCTAGTAACACTTACTTCGATATCCGATCTTGTCCTTCTCCAACTTGTTAGTTTTACTGAAGGATAAACTCAAATTGCTGAATTTACTACTTATTGGAGTTTTCGGCAGCCTGATCGCAACTACAATAATGACACTATACCAAATCCCGTTTTGGAGGAAATGGGGTTTAACCGGAGTATTTGAATGGCACGAGAATCAAATTTTGTGGATCAGGTTTTTCGGAACACAAGGCTCAGATGTCCATTATAATGGAATATTTTTCCTTCACTTTTTAAATGGTACACTGGGCGGTCTCCTCTTTCCATTCGTCGTACCTTATTTTGTGAATCCAGATTCTACGATGTTAGTTACCTTAGCAGGGTTAGTCTACGGATTGCTTTTGTGGCTTTTTACGCTTGTTCCAATTCACAAACCAATAACAGGTCTTGCAGTTTGGAACCATCCGCTAGGTCATTCCCCGGCACTCGTAAGCGTTGGAGGTCATGTCATATATGGTGTTGTAATGGGCCTTGTGGCGGCCTACTTTATTTGACTTGTTCAGCGCTCCGGATAATCTTCAAAGTATGACAATTTTTTTTTTTTGGACATTACCTGGCCAATATTTGGCTTGATCTCGGAAAGGCCTGTTTTACCAACTGAGATAACATATTATTCCTTTTTAGCTATCGGAATTGATTCCACTTTGTAATTGGAGCAGGCAGGGCACTTTGTAGGATAATAATCGGAAAGCTTTGACGCACACCAGAAGCAAGAATTGCAGATTACGAAGTCCGCCTTATGTATATTTTGGAGTGCTGTTTCTTGGTTTTGTCTTCCATTCATTTTCCAAGTCATCACTCCTCAATTTGAATTCTCAAGGCCATGGTGTTATTAGGCATAGTTGAAATAGCGTTTGCCAGTACCGAAATCAATGCCGATGCCAAGTGGAGCTAATTTGAATTTGATCCATTAGAGTTAGTTGTATTAGGTGCAGCTATAGTGATATTGGAGGTAGTATTGGTGTTAGACAATGGCACTGTAGTGTTAGAAGTACCAACTGCATCCTCTGCGATTGGCCTCAGTCCTCTTTCGGTTAGTACCTCGTTTAGGAGAGTCAAGTCATAAATCCCAGACAAGTCTGGACGTGTCTTACCCAGAAATCCAATATCAAATGCGTTATTTGCAGATTGGATTAATGATGATTGTATGGGGTCCCATGTTAGCTCTAATCTCGTCAACGATTGTTTAAGGACATCCTCTGGAATTGTTTGTCCTGTGAGTTTTTTAAGCTCGGTGTTAAATTGAGTTAGGGCCTCATCTTTATGGGCATTAATCCACTCTGTCGCGTTTATGTGGGCCCCTAATAGCTTCTTTACTACGTCTGGATTATTCTGAAGATAGTCAGTCCTGAAGATTATATGCGCTGTTACAAATTTACCATCTGGCCAGAGGTCTCTTTCATCCACAAAAAGCCTAGAATTAGCTTCTTTGATAAAGCGTTCTCCCCACGGTTCTGGAACCCATGCACCGTCGACTTCTTTCTTTAGAAGTAATGTCAGAATATCAGCGTTGGCTGCGGGAATTACTTGAACATTTCCTCCATTTTCCTTAGTTTTATACCCATTGTCCAACAGATACTTTCTTAGAGCTACATCTTGTGTGTTACCTAATTGAGGTGACGCAAACTTCTTATTGGCAAAGTCCTTTGTCGTTTGAATGCCTGAGTCGTTTCTTACAACAAATACAGCTCCTCCACTTGTTGCTCCTGAAACTATCCTGAGATCCTTCCCTTCAGACTTGACATAGCCGTTTATCGCAGGATTTGGACCTATGTAGCTTGCATCGATTTGTTTTGCAAAAAGTGCTTCAATGGCTGAGGGGCCTGCGTTGAATACATATGGCTTAATCTCTACATCATCTCCAAGCGCCCTTTGGTAATCTCCATTTCCTATTCCAATGACTGCTTGTGCATGATTAATGTTTGAAAAGTATCCAAGCCGCAAGACTTTTTTCTGGGCTCCTTGCGAATACCCCTCGTTCGTGAAGGCTGGTACTGAAATAAGCCCAGTAACAATAAGTGTTGTCATTGCTATTGTGAATAGCAGTTTTTTGTTTTTGTTCATACGGTTATCTTTAATTGTACTATATTTGAATACTGGTAAATGTGCATAATTCCACAATTATATGCCTACTATGCCACTAAGTTGAATAATCTCTCAATTAGTAACGCTATATCTTATATGTCTTCAGATATGATGAAAAAAAGTATGAAACTAATGCGCATATATTGCAAATAGTGTGTCTATACTGACGATTATATTCCTATTATTTATTTAATCATTCATAAAATGCTAGAAGGACCGTACATGAGAAATTTGCCACAACTCAAGGATGCTCAGACTGTGTCAGTCATTCAAAAATATCATCTGAAATGCAAATCTTGTGACTGGACAACATCGTACACAGATATATCGGGCCAACTTGACATAGGTGGAAAGCAAGTGCGATGCCCCTCATGTAGAAAAGGAGTAGTAGAAGTTGAAGTTGATGAACGCCATTTCGGTAGTAATAGCCTGAATGTTCCGCGTTCTTATCTAGAATTTATCCTTACTGATTGGTAAATACTGTGGGGACTATGCTAATGGTTGGTAAATAGTTACCATTACCAATTAAAAGATACCCTGCAATATTCGTATCAGCAAATAAGATGTAGTTGAAAAGTAATAACAATACAAATTCATGCACCAGCATCGGCTGCTAAAACAATGTATCTTGCTTCAATTTAATCAAGGATTCGATTATGGGCGAAGGCATATCCTTAGTCTCGCAACTGCATAATATTACTAATCCTTGTTTCCTGGTTGGATTGAATCCGACAAAAGTACTATAGCCATCTATTCCACCACTATGCTGCATAACTTCTGTGCCTAGATTAGTATCTATAAACCATCCAAGACCAACGTAACTAGCACTCAATCTCTCGTTGGAATCAAAGTGAAGAGATGGTGCTTGGGGATATTCATGTCTTATCAGATGTGTTTCTTGAAGTATGTCGTTTATACTAGTATGAATTAAGCCTAAATTAGCGGCTAGATATTTCAATAAATCATTTGCAGTTGAATGTAATGCACCTGCTGGTTGAATTGCTTCTGGAATGAATTCAAGATTAACTTCTTTACCACTAATGTGACCTTTGGCTAACCTTGATTTAAGAGCATCAGAAAGGATTATTGATGTACTATTCATTGCAATTCCAGTACTATCCATGCCCAGCACACTTAAGATTCTGTCTTTAACAAGTTGGGCATATGGAACACCTGCCCTTATGGATAGAATATGACCCAAAATGCCCATACCAAAATCTGAATAGTTAGCCATCGTCCCTGGCTGGCTTTGGAGTGTGGCATTTGAAAGAAAATCATAGACCTCCCGAGTACTGTAGGTATGATTTCTGATCCATCCGGCAGGAAAATCGGATAATCCTGATGTATGTGTAGCTAGATCCTCAAGTGTAATTTCATGTCCATTGTATGTTGGTACTTTAACATTAGTAGGAAGGTACTTTTTAATTGGATCGTCTAGGTTAACTAATCCTTGCTTTACCAGATCAGCCAAAAGGGTTGTAGTGAATGTCTTTGTAATAGAAGCAGTATCAAAGATCGTATTTCCATTTACTTTTGTGCTATTTGCTTTGGATATATTTCCATACCCATAAACCAGAGTACCATTTGGAGTAATGATGCCCACCACAACAGATACATCTGGCAAATTTCTCTTCACAACATTTAGAAACATTGTTGAAGACTCGTTTGCAGCGGTGAGTTGAGAAGCAGTAGATTGGACTATCGCACCATTGGGTGCATTAGTAGAAACACAAGACAATGTAACCAAAGTTATTAGCAATATTGCAAGAGGAAGCCTGTTCAAAGATTGCTACTGGAAAATCCCTGCTACAATATATACTTATTTTCATAGTTTGCTCTTACAAACTCAAGCCCGCAAAATCTTGTATTAGTTGAAGGGCTGGAAATGATCTATTTTCTACATTTGACGATGGCTTCATGCCCTGACAAATAAATGGTATCATCCAAATTTACCAATTCAGAGTAACAGTATTGTCTCTCCCGTGGCAGCCCAAAAGACTTTGTTCCCTTATTAATTGCCTTGCTCTGTTTTTTCTAATCTTATTATTGACTTTGTTGACCTTAGACTCACAACTTGCATATTTCCAAATTGTCTTGTCGTACCTAGCCTAATATCACCAAAGTAATGTCAAGTATACTCCTTAAAATTATCTGCTTATTGACGTATTTGAAAGACAGTTTGGTGCATTTTTGGATATCTCTTCGACTCGGTTCTTTAGTACATTTTTAGGAACAAATCCTACAATTTCGCCAACTTCTTTTCCTTCGCAAAAGAATTTTATGACTGGTATCCCTCGTATTCCATATCTCGAGGCAATATCTGCTTCGGCTTGTACGTTGACCTTCACGAATTTGATGTCTTGATAGTCTGTAGCAGCTGATTCGAAAATTGGTTTAAGTCGTACGCAATATGGGCACCACTCCGCCCAAAAATCTGCGGCCACAAGTTTCTTGCCCGATATCAAAGAATCCCATTCTGATGTTCTAACATCTATTGACATAGTTTATAGTCATAGTACCTTTCTTAAAAGAAATTCCTTTAATCTATTGAAGCTGCCGTTTGGTATGAAGTTTGCAGTAGTGATATATATGGCATTCATAATATTTAAAAATCAAACTTGGATCAGTGTGGATTGAACTACACTCGCTGCATGTGTAAGTTATTCAAGATGAACATAGGTTCAAAGATACTTGTTTCTATTTAACTCATGAGACCTCTTCTTAATTACATCGATATTCTTACTTAGTAACACTATGCTAATTTCCTTAACACTTTGCACGTAGAACAATTACATGGTAATTCTTTCTTCCCAAAGCCTTGAGTACTAAATTCTCCGTTAATGTGTTTCATACTATAACTCCAACTCTTAATGCTGTTACTTAATTTATTTAAGATTCTACAAAAGTTACAATTCTAATTGCATTTAGAACCAGAAGGAGTTATGATTCATGGGTATAAAGCTGGAGTACCCTTGGGTGATTGCAGTAAGATTCGACATCCTGACTCATTTGCTGGACAGGGATAGCTTTGTTAATCTAATTTCTTATACTTTGATTTTGCAGTAACAAGTGCAGTTCAGAACTCATCTAAAACATCGAACACGACTACGGAGAAGGATGAAGGACTATCTATCCAAACACACGACTTTCTCCTTCTCTGGTTTTCAACGAGGTTTATTTAACTAAAGTACATTAACCTTATTTCTGTCACTGATATTGTAGGAGTAGCTTCTCATAAGCTAGAGGAGAGTAGTTGAGTTCCACGATGCTGCTCTTCTCTTACGGATTAACGCCAAGTATAAGATTGGACCAAGGCAGAAAACAAGAAAGAACCATGGTCCAATCTTCCCATGTCGAATGTAGAATAATAGAGCTAAAAGAGTATTAATTGATTGTCTCAGATTTTTAGGATTGTGGTAATTAATAATTCGTAAAGACTTAATTCATAGAAGGATTTTTTAGTTTTTTATTGACTTTCTATAATATAGTATTAGCAGGAGACGGAATAGCTGTGCTACAGATAGATACTTGCGTGTGCTATTATTGAAAATTGAAGCAAACAAAAACTGAAACCCCTGTCAGCAGGACGCAAGTCAAGCTTTCAAAGGGAGATTTGATTTGTGCAATAACTGCAATATCTTATAGTTTGTTACGATAATGTGGACAGAGTTGTATGTCAATATTACATCATCATTCAAGATTCCAGAATTCCACCGATACACCGCCTCTGTCCACATTAACACCGTACGCTTCTGCTTCAGAAATTGGAATCGACTCTATTTTATCACTATTGCATGAAGGACATTTAGCTGGGTAGTATGACGACAGATTAGAGGCGTACCAATAGCATGAATTACAGATCATAAAGTCAGCCTGTCTATATTTCCGTATAGTGCTTGATCTTTGATATTGTTCGATTTTTCCCATAATCCGTGGTTGCAAAAATTACGGTAACAAATCCAATGTCATCTTTAATTCAGCAATTTCTGTTTCAATAGCTTTCATGTCGATTTCATCTTTTGTATAATTCTTCAACGTTTCGCAGGCTTGTATTTCTGCCACAATTATATCTTTTTTATCTTTACAAAGGTTGTGATATGTATCGACAAAGGAGTATGTCACCTTCCTACGCCTTTCTTCACACCCACAGGTTTTTGCTACTATTTCACTGGGTGCTTCCGAATTTGAAATATTCATTTTACATTGAACGTTTGAGATTATTTGGTTCTTGTTTTCTGATTAGCTGTTTTCTGATCATGAGATTTAATGTACTCTAGCAATTTTTCCTCGTCTTTTATTCCATAATATCTCAACAGAGTATCTACCCTGTAGTGAACTTGATTTCTATTCTCAGACATGGTTTAGTAGTAACAATATCATATAATACAGTTGGACTCAATAATCCTTAGTACAGTCACATTAATTTTTAGAAATTCGTTATGATATGTTAAATTACCTATATATTCATTAGTTACTTGTAAGGATAATTCAAATATTATTCATGATATAGTTCTTGAGTCAAAGGCGTATAAACTATGTTATATGATAATTATTGAGTAGAGAGATGCCGTCAGATCTCATTATGGTTGTTGAGGATGATACAGACCTCAGAGAACTCTATGCAGATTCATTGAAAACCAAAGGATTCAACATACAATCCTACTCAAACGGCAAAGTTGCATTGCACGAAATCAGTGATGATCCAAGGAAATACAGACTAGTCATAAGCGATGTGATGATGAAATATATGAATGGTGGTAATCTTGCAAACAAGATTAAGGAAATCAATAATGAGATTAGAGTGATACTAATATCAGGATTCGATTATAATGGTATGGATTTGTCACATAGTCACTACGACAAGTTTATTCAAATTCCTGTAACGATGTCAGAGCTTTACTGTATTGTGAATGAAGTATTGCAAACATCTCCACAGGCAAGTAGAACTCAAAAGTGGAATGTAAAGTAATTATGGTACGATTAGAGAGAGTGCAAAAACCCATATCTGGCGATAGTAGCATGTCGCCCGGGACTAGTTAGCAAGCCTAATTTATTGATTTAATTTAATTCTCGAGCTCCAATTATTTCCAAAAAAGTTCGCATCAAGAACCCCTGATCAGCTAATTCTATTTCTTTTTAGTAGACAAGTTTTTGTTTTACCTCAGTTTCCATTTCAAAGTTCTCAATTCAAAGGTATTTATTTAGTTGCTAACCCAACGAAGGACTGCCTCAGCACTGTCCCCTGGATTAGTATTGAAACATATTTTTGAAGATGCTGGTGCCTTCTGATGAACAGTATTAATTATTTTCTCAAACAAAAAAGTATGCTGTGGTAATATCCTAACACCAGCACCAATCATGATGCAGTCAAAGTTTTCTCGTGAAAGCCTGTCTGAAACAACACTTTCAGCAGTCTCTCCAAGGTCAACGAGACAGTTTTGTACCTCATATCCCAGTTTCGTTAGATTAGTATTTGCCTCTTGCGCTACCGCCTTCACTTTGTTGGCGTCCCATCCAGTCGTATTGGCTAAGTTGACATCAACCAATTTGGGGTCAATGCCTAAAATGAGGACCTTTTTCATTGTCATTGTCTTATCAAGATCTCAATAAATTATTTGAAGATTACATTTTAACCCTATAGGTTGAGATAACTTTGAAAATACGAATGGGCAAGACCAGTGTCGAATGTATTGAATAGAAAATTAATTATTGCGGGTATTTTGGCAATATTAGTTCCAGAACTAGGACATCTTCTAATTCATTATCTTAGCTATAGGTGCCGCGTTTCAAGAAAGCCCATCGCTTTGGAGTGAATTAGATTGGATGTAATTCAGAGTTAAAACTCATAGTCAGAATTTATCTCATCGTGTCGCATCTTTAAAGATAATTCTCGTCCATCATAATTCTCAATCTTGTCTTTAGGAATTACATATCCATGTGACACGATTTTTCCTTCTATGACCACCAAGCTATCTTTGTATTCTCCCGCAACATAACCGAAACCTGTACTGTCTTTGGTTCGCACGGGTGTTCTGTTAGAAATAATTTCCATGCCAATTCATTATGATTACAAACATAAATTATGAGATAAATAACTAATAAAGGCTCAGATAGCGAGTTCTTGAAAATTATTCCTAAGTTTCTTCCCGTATTAAGCTATATATAGTATAGTTGCCAAGTCTTATTTGATGACCTTCGTATCCAGCAGGTATGAGGTTGATGGGAACGGTATTATGGAGTTACCTATTGCAGATGGACTTAAAGAAGCGTTACTTAATTGTGGTTTCAGCCGTAACCAAATATTTGAATATACTGCAGATGAATTAGCTACAATTCTAGAAATAGATCCATATGTAGCAAATTTAGTCCGAGCCGCAGCAAAACAATAATTTGAAACTTGGTAATCTGTTGATACTCAAGACTCTGGATTGCAAAAGTACAGCTAAAATTTCTGGTAGAGAAACTATTCAGGTTATTCGGAAATGTTACTAATAATGGCAAATAGATTCATTACACAATTTGGGATTTTAAGAGTTCCTGCTAACTTGAAAGTACCAAGTCAGCATTAGAGTCCTTGTAAAAAGGAAAATATTTTGACGTCATTTTTCTCAGCTTTTACATTTTCTAAAAGTTCTGGTGAGGACTCACCATAGATCGTTATCGAGTAAGGTGCGCCAAATTTTTTAAAAACTATTTCCTGTAATTCCCCAAGATGTTCTTGATGTTTTAAAGCAGCTTCAGAACTCGCATATACCTCTAAGATTTCAGCCTCTGTTTTGTCATTACTAATGAACCAATCAAACTGAAGTGTCCCGCTGTCCTTTTCCTTTACTTGATTGATATACTCCGACACATATCGCATGTATTCCTCCAACATACCAGATGCGATTTTCATTTTAGCCCTAGCTTGGATTTTAGACAATAATTTGAAGACCCCAACAAATTATTTAACAATCACACTGCTTCTGGACCTATTAAGTATTATATTCAATGATACCGTATTAGTAATATGGCTTCAATGTCTAAAGCAGAGCTAAGGAAATTTTTGAACAAAGGTACTTTCACAGGAAAGCTGGCTACAGTTAAAAAGGACGGAAGTTCACATGTCGTTCCTATTTGGTTTGTCTACGATTATGGAAACGGCAGTGATAAGTTCGGAAATATCTATATTACTACTGGCAGTGGCTCTATAAAGGCAGAAAATATTCAACGTGACAACAGAATTAGTTTGTGTGTGGATGATCAGACTCCTCCATTTTCCTTTGTAACTATAAACGGTATCGCCAAACTCCATCCATACAAGGAGCAGGAAGTTCTAAAATGGGCAACTAAAATTGCAGAACGATATATGGGTAAGAAAAGAGCAAAATCAATCGGCAAAAGAAATAGTGGTGAGGGGTCAGTTCTTGTTCAGATAGAACCTACAAAAATAATTGCTGTAAAGAATATTACCGGCTAGACTTGGCTACAATTTATGTCAAAGTCACAGTTCTTTTGATTGACTGATTCATCAATATAGGGATATTGACCTCGCTGATTGTCAATTTTGTGGTGCTAATTGACTACAAACTAGGACTTAACTCCCCTAACTAGAAACTTAGGTGACTAATAGGTAAGAAGTTGATGTAACCCATTGGATAGAAAAAATAGAGAAAGTTAACTTGCAGATTTTCAACTCTTCGGAATCAATCCACTCTTGTCTAGTGCATAATCGAATAGGTCCTTAGCTGTTTGTGGGTCTTTTGCAGAAGCTTCTACCGATAAAGTTCCTTGACTTAATTTCAGACTATATGCAGTCATCGGTATAATCAGATTAGTATGTTATTAATAGACTATAGTTTTGAACTGGTTTTTTGTTGCTTCATTTTTCTGTCAGTCAACTTGGCATATGGTCACCGGAATCGTAGAAGCTAACCTATCTCATATGTAAAAAATGAGTGTTATTTTATATATTATTCAGAATTAAGGACAAGGACAAGGACAAGAAGAATGATCGGGGGATTCTATTCTTACTTCTTAACTTCGACCTTGTTGATGAATTTTTGAACTTGAGCTAGTAGGTCTGCCATCATGATTGGTTTCTGCAAAAATTTGTCAACGCAATTGGAATTCTTGAACACTTCATCCCCAATTTCAAAAGCACTGATTAGTATACTTGTAACTTCATGATTAATCTGTTTTATCTCACTGAGCAACTGTACTCCATTTAGTCCTGGCATTCTGTAATCTGAAATAATGCATACGTAATTTTTCTGGTTATGTCGAAAATGTTCGAGTGCCAGGAACGGATCAGAAAAAGCAAATACTCGAACTTTGGGGATTTGACTTAGAGCCTCCTTGAATAAATTTGCAAGATCTACTTCATCATCTACAACTGCCATAAACACTGGAAAGTCTTGTTGCTCGTCCAATGTAGTGAAAAATTCAATGGAATTAGAAATATTTAAACCTTATCTAACTTTTGTAAGGATTATGAAATGAATTACTTTCAGAATGCTGAATAACTCCTTTTCCTAAGTGAGCGAGTCTCGCTCTTTGCGTATTATCTGCTTTAAATCAATCATTTCTTGTATAACACATAGCCCAACATTTTCCCTTTTTCATCCATTGTCAATTCAATCTTGTCAGCTTCTGCCCACACTTTCCAAACTCTACCCTTTTTTCCCATTTCCTTAACTGTGTGATGTGTATATCCAATCCTAACTAGGAGTTCATTTGCAACATTAGCTATTGAATCAGCATCTAATACCTTACTACCATTAGACGACAATGATTGATATTAACTGAACTCAATATAATAATTTAATTTATGACCCAGGGCTCTAAAATAGATGTACTAAAAATGTGAGTAAATTTGATTTAAACGAGCAAATTGTGATTTGTGGTGTCTAAGATACTTCAAATGAAATTATTTCAGGACAGTTCGGAGTCGAATAATCTACTATTTGCCTCCTTCATCAAGCCGGGCGAGAATCCTGCAGCTAGTTCTCCAGATAGAGATATAGTCATTAGTATATGCAAATCATATTGTAAGTTACCTCTAAAAGAAAATGTTGGTTACGAAAACTATAGAACGGAGTAGTATTCTTCTTTTTGGGAAGGAAGACTACAAAAGCATAATAACTTACAGCCTTCTATACTTGTTGTTAATATGATTTGGCCTACTTCCGTGCCACTCCATTATCGATATTTTTTGTTTTTTTACTTTATCTGCATATTGGTGCTTGTTAGTTATGATAATTCGGTCTTCGCAGCTCCGACAATTAAGGACACTAATCTTAAGGTCAGTACGGTAGCTACTGGGTTATCAAGTCCTACCAGTATGGCATTTTTGGGCCCAAATGATATTTTGGTCTTAGAAAAAAATACTGGATTGGTAAAAAGAATCAAGGACGGTGTCCTGTTACCAGGATCCCTTCTGGATCTCAGTGTTGCGACGAATAGCGAAAGAGGCTTGCTTGGGATCGGCGTGACTAATGTGGGGACTTCAACAACTCAGTTCTATGTCTTCTTGTACTATACGGCTGCATCTTCAGATGGAGGTACTGCTAGCTCTAACAGGCTATCTAAATATACCCTAGTCATAGATCCTACGCAGGGCGGGTCTCAAGGTCACATGACCTTATCTGGGGTACTTCTTAATTTACCCGTTACTCCTGGTCCTAATCACGACGGTGGTAAGGTTGCTATTGGACCAGATTCTAATGTATATATTGTAATAGGAGATGTTAATAGAAAAACACAGGCTCAGAATTTTGAATCAGGTCCTACCCCTGATGGAACAGGGGGTATACTACGTGTCACACAAGACGGAAAAACTGTGGGAAGTGGTATATTAGGGACTTCCGATCCTTTAAACAAATATTTTGCATATGGAGTACGAAATGCATTTGGTCTTGATTTTGATCCTGTTACAAAAAAATTATGGGACACCGAGAACGGACCGTCATCAAACGATGAAATAAACGTGGCAGATCCAGGTTTTAACAGCGGTTGGATGGATCTTATGGGTATCGCTCCTTCAGGATTTAACTTTAATAACCTCGTAAACTTCGGGGGAAAAGGCATTTACAGTGATCCTGAATTTGTCTGGACTCAAGTTGTAGCTCCAACTGCACTCAAATTTTTCAGTTCTAGTAAATTGGGATCTAATTATCAAAACGATTTATTTGTAGCTGACTTTATTAAAGGCCGGATTTATGACTTTGATTTAAATTCTGCACGGACAGGATTAGCTCTCAGCGGATCCCTAGCAGACAAAATTGCTAATACAGACACAGAGGCTCAACAGGCTATATTCGGTGAAGGGTTTGGTGGTATTAGTGACCTTAAAGTCGGTCCGACTGATGGTTATCTGTACGTTCTCTCCATCAGCAACGGTGCTATATACAAGGTAACAGGTCCCACAGACAGTACTCCACCTACCGTAGTTAGTACAAAACCTGCTGATGCTGCTACTGGTGTTGAAGTTAGTTCGCTAGTTACAGCGGATTTCAGTG
The DNA here is from genome assembly GCA_044870745.1 of Nitrososphaeraceae archaeon. Classification (GTDB taxonomy): domain Archaea; phylum Thermoproteota; class Nitrososphaeria; order Nitrososphaerales; family Nitrososphaeraceae; genus TA-21. Next base: position 16,890 of record JBIOZE010000108.1, read on the forward strand.
AAGCAGTTCAAAATCCAACTGTGACAACCTCTACATTTAGCTTGAAAACCAATAACATCAACGTTCCTGGTTCAGTAGCACTAAGTCAGGACGGTAAAAAAGCTACGTTTAGCCCCTCGTCCTCATTAGTAGCATCTACACCCTATACAGCTACAATAACGACAGGAGTCAAGGACCTTGCAGGTAATGGCCTGGCTTCAAACAAGGTATGGTCATTTACGACCGCAGCTTCAACACCAACTTCTTGCAACAGTAATTTAGTTATCGGTGGTGGCATTACTTCCAGTGGTAATCAAAACACATTTCCACCAACCAACGCTATAGATAACAACTTTAATACAAAATGGTTTTCAACCTTTATAGCTAACCCTTGGATAAATCTCGATCTTGGCTCACAGAAATCAATCTGCAGCGTTGACATCGCATGGGCAGACGGTAACACGCGTCAATACAGTTTTGTAATATCTGTATCTACCGATGGCTCTACCTTTGCAAATGTATTTTCGGGAAAAAGTAAAGGTAGCACTACTTCGCCTGAAAAATATAGTTTCACCGAATCTCAAGCAAGATTTGTAAAAATAACTGTAACTCAAAGTCACGCTGGCTCCAGTCGCAGTATTGCGCAAATATCGGAGATCGATGCATTTGGAAAGGCGACAAGCAGTAGCTCTTCATTCGTAGAACCAAGCGCTTCTCAAAGACTCTCTCAAGCAGATGTCACTCAATCTTCAAACATGACGGGAACGGGAACATCATCATTATTATTATCTTCTGCTTCCGGTACCATCACTAACCGTTCGCCTATTGCTAAAGATGACAGATTGAATGCAGAAAAAAATACACCAATAGTAGCTACCATATTAGAAAATGATATGGATCCAGACGAAGACAACCTAAGGATTGTATCTGTGTCAACTCCCACTTCTAAAGGAGGATCAGCTATTATCAATTATAACGGTACTTTGACTTACATTCCACCTGCTGATTTCGTCGGCTCTGATTCATTCACTTATGTTATTTCTGATGGTCAGAAAGAAAACGATGAGGCAAAAGTAAGAATCGTTATTAGGGACGTAAATAGACAGAACTTGGAGACCCCAACGATATCAACTCCATCTGTTAATGATAAGAAAGAAACTTTGGACTCGAGTAAGAATCTTGGACCTTTACGGGAAGATGAATTGACACAAACTAGGAATTTAGAAAGCATACCACCAAAAGCAGATGCTGGCCATGATCTAATCGCGCGTGAGGAAACAGAAGTCGTCTTAGATGGTAGCAGTAGCTTTGATAAGGATGGAGGAATAATTTCTTATAAATGGGAACAGATAACTGGACCTAAAGTTATGCTACGACATGCTGATGAAATAAAATCTTCATTTTTAGCGCCATCTGTGTTTGAGAATAGCTTGCTTGGCTTCAAGCTCACGGTTTCAGATAATAGCGGCTCTGAGAGCTTAGATAGAGTAAATGTAATGGTATTAAACGCTACTAGCGAGCAGTAGAACCTACTTGCATATACGGTTAAACACTTGCATATCTATTGCTAGAATTCTGCCCGTATGATAGAGAGAAGTACACCTACTCATCCTTATGTCCTCTCTTCCTTCTATCAAATACCAACTTAGCAAACGCTCCTACAAATGCACCTGCAAAAATACCTATGAATGCTCCATAAACCCCCCAAAATTCTTTAAATTGATCACCAATAGTACTAGGTGGTATAACTGTTATTGTTAAATTTAGTGGCTGAGTGATATAGCCAACTGTTGGAAATCTTTTAGATAATTCAAACTCAGGATCTACTATACCTCCTTTATCATTAATAGAAATTGGCTTAGTTAGTGTAGCTACAGAGGGGCCCCGTACTGTTACAACCAACGGGATCGAATAAATACCTAATGGAGTTTCTTGAGGGACAGTTATTTTAAACAAGGGCGGTTGGACTCTTTGAATAGTCAAGGGTAGTTCGCTAACATTAAAACCTGCTCCTACATCACCACTATTATCGGTCGTCAGGTTAACTACATCATTCAAAAAGCCAGAAGTTGATCTAATCCTAGCCGGAATCAACAGTTCATCTCCTTGCCTAATCATTATATTGTTTGGCGACGCGATTATTTGTAGTCTGGGCGGAGGAATCGTTACCCAATTGGTAAATTGTCTGACCTCATCGGATTTTAGTGACTCAGCCGTATAGAATAATACATGGTATTTGCTGGGATAATTTATGGAGCTTAAGTCAAAGTGTAAATTGACAGAACCTAGGAGCACATTGGGATCGATAAAAGGCTGTGAGAAATTGATTCTTGAGTCAACTATTCTATAACCACCTGTTGATGAGAGCTGATAAAGATACGCACTCAAATTTCCTGCTACTGCTTCTACGTAAAAATCATAATCAGCGCCATTATATCCTGTTTTTGTATTGGAATCAACATTAATTAGCATTCCATAAGTGACTTTTGTAAGCGGTTGACTGAATCTAATAGCAGAAAAATTATCAAAGCCCGAAGTCAACCAAAATGTAGCATTCAGTGTTTTGCCGTTACTGACATAATCTACAGCTAGTATGTCGGTATAGTTAGACTTTAGATTTGGAGCACTTTTACCATAGGTTTGAACCCAGCGATGATTTTCATTGATTAGCTGTTGAAGTTCAAAAGAAGGTGATGACGCCGCCGCATTGTGGAAGGGATCTAAGAATATTATTAGTAAAAATAGCAAAATAATAATGGTAATAATTAGATTGAACATTCTTTTTGATGCAAGGGTTATGTAATAAAGCGTTTACCTCTAGTACCCAAAAGAGACAGACGAATTAGAAAGAAGAAAATGATGAATTTTACAAGATTTCTATATAGTAGACGGTGCAATAGTGCCGACATCAATAGAGTTAATTTTCTTTAACCCCGATATAATTGCATATAGATATTTTTCTGGTTTTGGTGACTTCGATTCTAATTACACTAAGAGGATGAATAGAAAATAGATAACAACTATTTCCCACGAGTATTTAGTGAATTTCTCCAAATAGCTGAGGGAGTAATGGATTACCTACACTAGCGTATTGGTCGTTCAATTCGAATATTTTTATATCATACCGACAGAATAAACTATTTAGAACTAAAAAGTAGAATTAGGAATCTATTTTGTGATATATCTATCAATGGTTAGAAGGTTCATAAATCGTATTTCTAGCATTATCTGTCCCACCGAACCCAGACCTACATTCCAAGTTTTTCTTTATGACTACACGAGTATAACCGAAGGGTTCAAATCCCAATCCTTGCGCTTAGATTCCACGGCTAGCACTAGTACTACAGAAAATGAAGGAGATTAGATTCAGATGTCATAATAACTATCCTTGTTGCAGTTTAACTAAAACCTCAAATACTGAAAGTTTTAGACTACTAGCATCAAAATTGCAAAGAATAAAAACTACGTCTATGTCCCTTGGATTACTTTTAACGGCTATCATCATATTGTCCTGTTTATCTACTACTATTTTTAATCAACGAAACAACGAGGCAATAGCTCAACAAGACGTCCAGACAACTAAGCATAGAGATATAGTTATTGATTTGGGTAATGGAGTAAAGACTAATGCTCAGCTAACTTATCCTGCTGTTGGAAACGGACCCTTCCCTGGTGTTCTTCTTATTTCTGGCTCTGGTGGTCTTGATAAGAATGGAACTGCAGGACCAAAGACTACACCAGAGTGGCAGATGGCCCAACATCTATCAGAAAGAGGATTTGCGGTACTACGATATGATAAGAGAGGTGTTGGTCCATCTAGTTATCATTTTTCGAATTCAAATGTATGGGGGAACGCCACAGCCAATGATTTCTTACATGATGCAGAGAAAGCATTGAATGTTCTTATACAACAGCCTGAAGTAGATCCTAAGAGAATAAACTTAATTGGTCATAGTGAAGGTACAATTTACGCTCCAAGAGTTGCAATTGATAATTCTACTAAAGTAAAGAACATTATTCTTATGGGTACAGTAGCACAGAACCTTGCCCGCTTAGTTTTCTATCAAACAGTGGCCTTACCCTTGGAGTATGCTGCACAAGTATTGGATAAAAACCACACTGGATTTATATCAATAGAGCAAATAGCCAAGGATCCTGTCTTACTAATGAGTGGTGGCTTGCCAATACCGAGTTCGATCTTACGTCCTAATAATACGAAAACAATAACTAATACTCTCGTAAGAAACTTCGGTACCAACGATTCTATAAGTATTGACAAACAACTTAAACCTTCGCTAATGAAATCTTATGAAAATCTGACAGTATTAAATTTGTCTAAATGTAACAATATTGGGGGATGTCCTATATGGTATAGATCCTAGCTTAGCTTGATACCTACTTTGAGTATCATTGGCAATGTCTCTAAATCAACAGGTATTCTGCTACTTAATGGAGAAAACGATTCTCAGACTCCACTTCAACAAGCGTTTCTCTTGCAACAAAGATTGACTGATGTGAATCATCCTGATCATACGTTGATAACATATCCCAATCTAGGACATTTTTTCTATCCTTCATCTCAGTGGTTGACTAGCCCAGGACCAATTGAACCTTATGTTTTAGCAGACCTTTATTCATGGCTTGAAGCTCATTCAGGTCTTTCACAGTCCTACTTTAAACCTACTAGTGCTTCCACCGATATAGCAAACACAAGTTCCTTGAATACAAACAAGACTTCTTAATAGTCATCCTAATCACATAATGAAAAACAACAGTTCTCTCCATAATACATATTAGCTCCAAATGTATGAACCCCCAAGTAAAACCAAAGGCTTCGAATCCCAAGCCACCAAGTCTGAAAACGTTGCTCCGTTACCCATATCGATCTATAACGGCCTTTACGTTTAGACTTCAGACGCTTCTACAAGAAAGCAAGCCGAATATGAAATGATGAGAGACAATAATGCAAAGGGCTTTTTTGTTCTGACATTAGAAAGTGATTTGCAGATTATAAACGGTTGATTGAATACAAATCCTGCGCCTTGGTAGCCAAAAATAAGACTTCGATGTCAATATGGGTTTATACTTATGGATTGGTTAGCCTAACTTAGATTTGCGATGAATTCAACGAATGAAGACATGGAACAAACAATTCGAAAAATCAACAACAGGTTCTATAACGCCTTCGGGAGTTTATCTCTAGAAAGAATGGAAGAGATATGGAAACATAGTGATGACGTTGTCTGTGTCCATCCCGGTTGGGATTTGTTTGCTGGATGGATGGCTGTGCGAGAAAGCTGGATGACAATCTTCCGAAATACAGCGAGTATTCAATTTCTCATTACCAATGAAAAGTTAAGAGTATTTGAAAATGCATTAGCACTTGTTGTTTGTATAGAGAATATTCAAAGTAATATAGGTCAAAACGAAATAAAAATGGGAGTAATTGCTACGAATATCTTTGAAAGACAGAATATGGCTAATGAAGAAAAATGGCTAATGATACATCATCATGGCTCTCCGTTATTAAATCATATTCCGCCTAATGTTTCGGTATGACTCGATTTTTTTCTAACAACCTTCCAAGACCATGATGGAAGGGTTCAAATCCCACCCATGAATTGATAATGCATAAATCTATCTTCAAACAGAAATTACACGAATTTAGAAAATCGAATATTTGCCTAGATTAGCCAGTTCTATGTCACTGTCCGAACTAGTATCATTTTATCTCAAATGAATTTATCATTTTGTGAGCTATTGGAAGATATTTATTGAACAGACCAGGTTCGGAATAATATCTGATAGTGTAACCCTTGTGAGATGTACTATCAAAAGCATAAACTCGCATAACCTTAAGATCTGATTTTGGATCCAAAACATTATCTGTTTCTTCATACATAGTAATTTCACGAGCTCCCAGTCCTGCTAGTCTGGTGTCTGAAGAATTAACTTCTGTAAATCCTGATTGCTCGGTATATTTCGTACTGTGGAAATATTTAATGAATTCATCTAAATTATGATCCTCTGGTCTTTGAAAAATAGATATGAGAATTCCTGTCGGTTTTGTCAATTCACCACCAGTATCGGGAACAATAAATCTAACTATACTGTTTGAATATTCATTTTTCTTTATCCAATTATTAGGATACTGAATACTAACGCCATGCTCAGTATTCTCATAGACTTTAAAACCAGAACCGATTTTTTCATCAATTGGTCGAGTTGAATAAGGTTTAGCCGATTGAATAATTTTTTCTATAATCGGGGAACTGCTAGAAGATTGATTCTTTGGCACGGTAAAGGAGAAGACGTAGAGAAAATTTTTGTTATTTGCAAGTATTTGCAGAATTGAGTATTCATTATTGCCTATTGAACGGTCATAAAGTATCTGGTAACCATTGAGCCCAAGAATACTAGTTGGTTGGCTGTCATTTATGGCATTTACTTGTGGAGATTGTTGTATTTGATCTATATAGGTTCTTAAATATTTTGTCAATGAAAAATTGCCTGAATGTAATTTCATGGCTTTCACCTGAAATGATACTTGTTTATCCGTACTTACAATGGGTTCAAAATTAACAACTAGGTGGTCGGGAGACTCCTGCAAATTCCACCCAGCAGGATATTCAAGGCTGACCGCAATTGTAGGATTGGAGTATTTCAAAGACTCAGTTCCAGCTTCTTCTGACATTTCTGAAGCCTGAGTACACTGTACTGAAATCAAAGTGAAAAATGAAATTGCTAGAATACCAAAAATGCTTGAATATGAATACGTAAAGGAAAACCTCATAGAAAACTAATCCGCTCTCATGTAATTAAATATTACAAACAACGAGTATCTCCGACCTGTTAACTTGACAAATACAAAGGATTTTTGACAGTAGTTTATTTGACAAAATCATTTAATTCGCACGAATTATTCTGTTTAAGCTAGCTCCGTCTTTCTTTGATGAAAGTACGTATAAATTCCCATCAGGACCTAATTGCATATCAGTTATCCTTCCGAATCCTTGTGCAAATATGATTTCATTAGTCTCCTCTGTGTCATGGGCGATTTGGTCACGCAATGAGCCTTGCAAATATAATTTACTCCTGTTCACGTTCAGCTCAAAATGATAGATATGGCCTGTATTAGCATCAGCTACGAACAAATCGTTTTCATAATCACGCCCATATGCAGTAGATGGAAAAAATTTGAGTGCGGTTGGTGCAACGGGCAGAACCCATGCAAATTCAGGCTTACTGTAAACTCCTCTACCATCAAAAGTTACTAGTCCCTTCGGCTCCAATACCTGTGTCCCCTTATCTTCGAAATCCGGTTTCCAAAAACCTTGCACACTAACCCAACCACTATTAAATCCAGGCATGACAAGGTTAATCTCGTCACCATAATGAGGACCATTCTCTGTATCCCACAAATTACCGGTTAGTGGATCCCAGTCGAGTCCAAAACTATTCCGAATACCATATGCAAGATATAAGTTTAAAGGAAACTTGTTTCCCAATATCCCCGTACTAATGGGTTTTCCATCTGGAGTAACCCGTAGTATTCCACTTCTTCCGTCAAGTTTGGTTGCGTTCACATAATTTTGTGCCATCGTCTCATAATCCTTCTTAAAAGTCCCGTCTAAATCTCCTACAGTAAGGTAGATATTATTATCAGGCCCAATCGCTACCTCTCCCCCAGTATGACGGGGTCCCGGTCTCACGGGCAAATCTAATAATAATTTTGGGTTAATTAATTTTCCATCTTCAAGCTGGTACCTGTATAACCGATTTCCTACAGGCTGGAATCCCCCTGGGTCACTTTCATCATCCCCATCCTTGCTAATTGACTCCGTGTAGTATAGAAAAATATAAGTAACGTTATCTTTTCCGGTTAGAGTATCAATTCCCAACAAACCTCTATAGCCTACTGTTGCAACATTAACATCGAGTAGTGGCTCCTGTCTCATTTCAGAATCTTTGATTACATAAACCCTGCCCTGATCTCTGTCTAGGATTAGAATTTCGTTCTGGTTTAGGAATTTCATATTCGAAGGTTTGAACGGAACATCTAGTAAATGGTCAACTGTTAAACTACTATCCAATACCGAAGGTTGGGCAGTTGCGATATTGGCCGAAAGAAGAAATCCTGTTGAAAAAATAATGCTAATTATTATACTTCTAGTTCTCGATTTCACTTGAAATAGATTCCTCCTACCTAATGACATACACTTAATGTTATCTGTTTTTAATTGGCGAACTCAATACTTTTTAACGAGAATTCTTGGAATAAGTTATTGTTTTTATCTATGATAAAAAAAGCTTATTAATTGACAATTCATGGCAACCTGACAATCAATCCTAAAATTCTCAGACCTCATAGGGGCATTAATCACGTAATTGACTTGAGCAGAGGAAAAAGCTAAGAAATCCCTGATACGAACTTATTTTATAGTTCCAGGGCTACTAAGTTGTGTACTGGGATGTAAAGAGAGCTCTTAAAATTGCGGTTATAACAATCTTTTCGCTAAGTCTTATCCTCAATGCTCCATTCACGCCGTTTCCGACGACTTACTTGGCAACACCTGTTCAAGCCACGACCGAAGAGGACGAGTGTCTTGACGACGAAGGTAACGATATTTGCGCCGATAATTCTGACGACAACAATTCTGACGACAACAATTCTGACGACAACAATTCTGACGACAACAATTCTGACGACAACAATTCTGACGACAACAATTCTGACGACAACAATTCTGACGACCAGTCCAGTTGTGAGGATGAGGAAGGAGTTT
>JBIOZE010000109.1:0-6452 GCA_044870745.1 Nitrososphaeraceae archaeon
GTTATCCATTAGAATCGTAACAGAGACCTTATCAATTTCTTGGAGTGTCATTTAATTCTCCTATACTTACGAATTACTTTATTTTATCTATTCAATTAGCGACGCAAAGCGCTGATGTCTTCTACAACAGACATGCAGTTCATGCAATATCTAGCTCTATGGTCCTTTCCAGGTGTTTTCTGAAAAACTACCGTATGTTCCTTCATATCGAAAGCTAAGATAGCCGTCATTTGCAATAAGTCTTTTCATAGATGCTTGGTCCATTCTACTAGACTCAAAACCTTCGGGGATTTCAATTATTGCCCTATGGGCTTTACCAGTTACAGGATTTCGTATAGGTTCAAGCCATGCTTCAGCAATGACATTTTTAGACTGCTCTCCTCTGATTCTTCGATTTTTATCGTCACTCATCCCAAACACACTGACACGACTTCTGATATCCTCAGTTTGAAATTTTACACTTGCTTTCTTGGGTTCTTGGATTTCTTCTATAATGCTCGCATACACAGCGAAAGGTCCTCCTCCTGCCCTACCTGTAATAATGTTTGATAACGCCTCAAACTGTCTTTCATCTGCCCTATTGTCTATATAATATGACGCTTTCCCACGCCCTTCATGCAACGGACCCGGCCAGGAAGCTATCAATGCCATATTGAGTCCATCTAGTTTAACTTTAGTTCCATAACTACCAGTTATTATATGGTATCCGGCAATTCCTTCGCAATTACCGTGAGTGGGATTTGCATTAAACTGACAAGGACATCCCCAGTCACAATTACACGCATCTAGAAAATATGCATGAACTTTCCAACTTGGTTTTTGTTGTTGTTGTGCTTTAGGGTTCAATATATGCTTCCGAAATCATAGTATGACATATTTATGGATATTTGTCTTTGCTGTCCTGTCAGATGGTCATTGTCTATAACGGTATCCATAATACGATATATGAAGTCTAATAAAAAATAAGTTCAATGGTATATTTCAGTTTCAGGATGAAACGCTACCCACTCAAACCAAAATCCTTCATCAAAAGGTAAACGTGATAGTTGCATTCCTTTCAACTGCCCTGCAACAGATTTTCCTTCTATATTCCACTGACTTTTAGTTTGTTTGTCTGTAATGATTTGGTTGCCAGATTCGTACTCGAAAATTAGCGTCCTACCATCTAAGACAGGATCAAATACCCTTACCATTAATGGGTATAGTGAAAATAACATGACAGATTTATTATTAGTCTGGTCATTAATAACTTTCAGTTTTTCAAGGTCATTTATCTTGTAAGCTTTGTACGCTCCATTATTTTCTAGTCCTACTATAATCTCCTTTGGTCCAAGTCTATCATCCTTATTGGATATTGGGAATAGAATTTCTGGATTAGTATAATAGTCACTATAAGGATCTGCTCCGTAAGGTCTGGGTGATCCAGTATCTCTCGATAGCACTTTAGAATTTGGATACAACTGCTTCCAATCTTTCCAATACGCTATATCAAAGGGGAGTCTATCCAGCTTAACTCCTGCATATTTTCCTGCTATTCCTTGTCCAATAGCTTGACTCCAAAGCGATTTGCTTGACCTATCGTACAATACCAAATTGTTGTTGTATAACTTTCCTGATGTTCCAAAATCTAAAACTGTGTGGTTGACAGTTCTATCGAATACTTGGTTAGTGAAACAAAGAGGACAATAGGTGACAGCAACAGGAATGTCGCCTACAAAATCATTAACGATTTCATGCCAGACCACGATCTGAAGGGGATATGCTCTGATGTCACCGTTAATGTTCAGGCCAAGTATCTTATCTGAGTCTGTAAGAAACTTGTTACCATCTTCTATCGTGACAAATTTTGGTGCATCAATTGAAGGAATTCCGTCAGGCGGTGGACCTCCACTTACAATCTGATCAAGAGGAACAATATTTTTTTCTTCTGCAACAGCCGTTTCTATAGAGTTGGTCGGTAGATTCGTTATAATCGTTGCAGTTAATGCCAAGATTAATAAGCATCCCAAAACCAAAATTTTCCTACAATAAATTATATACAGAAATCTCAAAATATCACCTGTCATAAACTTCATTTAATTCCTTTGGCTTTTTTCCTAATTCTTTTCTTAATCGGAGAGCCATAAAGGCAGTATATCCCACCACAATAAACAGTCCTAGATATGAGAGTAATTTGGAGTACTGTATCAAAACAACTGACAAGGTGCTGCCAAATAAGGAAGGCAGATACGAGAGTAACAGAAGCCAGCTCCCACAACATCCTAAAGGAACAAGCGAGAAGAACGAGAAAAATGAACTTATTGCAGTACCTCCAGAACTGCCGAGTGTACCATTTCTTTTATTTGCAATCCTACAACCTAAGTTTTTTCCATAACTAGAAATGCAAACTTGAGATCCTATTGCAACTGCCAAACCAAAAATTATTATCCAGTTTACTTTGAATGCTGCGTTTATAGCTGCCAAAGGCGGAAGATTAGGTGTTGTTATTACTACTATGAGAATATAGATACTCATAGAAATAGAGCCAGCGATTGCTCCTCTAACTAATACATTATTTGTTGCAGAACTCAGCTTGATTATCATTTTATAGTATTAGTCCACGTTGGAGCTACGATGTTTTTGCAAGAGTATTACTGCTTACCAAGAGCTTTCCCAAGGTTGTCAATCTTGCAGATATTTTTCCTCTGTCACCTTTCTCCACTTCAAGTAAACCTAAATCAGCCAGACCCTTTGAGTCCTTAGCACCTTGAACATGGTAACTCAATAATGGTTTACCATAACCAGAAAGCTGTTCTAGTTGATCCAGACTGTCAATTACTCCACCTGCATCGCTAATTGACTTTAGGATTTTTATTTTTGCTTCAGATACAATTTCATTATAACTTAACTTAAGGACAGGCATCAACAGTGGAATGGTATGTGTATCATCCATGCCAAAGGCTTGTATACCATTTATGAATGCAGCGGAAAGGGCAGCACAGCCAATCAATTTATCACCAGAACTGACATTCAATAATACTTGTTGATATTCTTTGGCGTGAAGATTTAAGATTTCATTGACCCTTTCCATGGTGTCTCTTACGACATTTTCTTTTGTAACGATCATAATTGTGATCGGTATCCCCAGAACAGATTTGATTTTTCTTGCAAAATCTTCAGCTCTATTCTTATCGGAGCTGAAGCAGATTAGAGCAAGTTTATGAACTTGAAAACTTCTGATACCCAATGCGATTCCATCTTGACCATCAGAACCAAATGTAGCAATTTGAAGTGTTCTCGTACTTGCCATTGACTTATTGATATTGGATTCATCCTAATAAGACGTGCCTCTAATGGTTAAAGTTCGACTTTAACAGTTAAAAATCAAATAAAAATAGGTAATTTATGACAACTTGCTCATGTGTTCTGCCACCGTTGACTGATCAAAGAATGGACAATTGACCACATGTTTTCCATCCATCGCAGGAGTGATGCTTATCGCACCGCTCTTTTGCATCGCTATGATATCATCAACGGTTTCAAGAATTTTAGCTTTTGATGGATCTTTCCACTCAATAAAGGATATCTTCCACATTGGACTGTAGTTTTTGTCATTTGGATTAGCTCCACCAATACCTGCTTGAAATCCCATTGGACCAGTGCCGTTTATACCGTTCACGAATTGAAACAGGTCTACTGCTACTGGGGTAGCTGCTAATTTTTCGTCTAAGGGAACTGAAATCACACCCATCATACCGGCTGGCATTTCAGGAGTTGCATCAGTTACGACGTAGTATATGGTTTTACCATCAGGACCATAGCCACGATGAGCAACCATTGTAACCACCATTTTATCGGTATCTATGTTCAGAACTTGCGCAGGACCATATGTAGAATCATCGGTAATATTTTTGTCATCTCTAATTTTCATTTCACCACCTTGCCATTTTATAGCTGGATGGTTTACTATAATACCTGTTTTATTGATAGTCAAACTACCGTTCTTCTGCGCAGTCATTATCTCTTGGACTGATTTTAACTCCTTTGCAGAGGATTCCTCTTTCCATGTTACCATGTTTATTTGTAAGAGTGGGCTGTATTCCACATCACCAGGCTTTGCTCCTAATACAGGTATTTGAAACCCAAATGGTCCTTTGCCTTCGACACCATTGGTAAAAGCATAAGCTTGACCCTGTGCCGATTCTGGCGTTAAAGATAGAAGTGGAGCAAAATTGACTTTAAATCCTAATAGTTGAGTTGCTTGTTCGGCTAACTTCTCATCAGATGCCTCTGTTGCAATAAAGAATATTTCGTTTCCGTTTTCATATCCCTTACCCATTGGAATATCTATCGGAATATTAGCTCTAGCCAGCTTAATTACCGAATCAGGTGCTGCTTCTTGAGCTTGTGCACTTCTTAGATTCTGCGCTAAAGTGAGTGGCGATACCACAATGATAGCAAACAAGATTGATGCTATTATTACCTCTGATGCTAAATTCCTCCTTCCAGTATATCTTATTGTCATCGCAGAGAAGACACAGAAGGTGTATAAATCTAAATCGTTTAATGCTCCTAGAATGAATTTAACGGTTCAAGTTTTATTATAATCTTTTCAAAATATAGCATATAAAAGCATCATGAAGCCTTCTTGATTTCTGAGATCTCTCGTAATATCTTATTCACTCTTAACCTTTGTCTGGAACTCTTAATCGCTTTCATCATCAGAGGACAGACTGCCATTCCTAAGATCATACCCAATGTCATATTTATGATGGTATCAGACAGCATTTCATTTTGTTAATTGATTAATGCCTAAAGTAAAGGTTTTGATGAACTTGTATTACTATAAAACATATAACTTACTTTACCGATTCAGTAATATGAAATGTGCGGACTGCAACAGTTTACCAGATAAATGTAAGTCAACTCCATCTTCTTTCCAGTCTCCTAATTGTATTTTGAAGGAATGCTGTTGCTGGCTAATTATACAAACTGTTAAAAGATGAAAAGTAAATAGTTTGGTTGTCTTTTGTAGCTTTGTTTTCTTTTTGGCACTTGTCTACAATAGCTACAATGGAAATAGTTTCAAAGTAGTTCTATGAACCTAGTGAACAAAAGTATTGTTCATTAGGTGCGGCTGTTCCAAAACTTTCTGACTATGTTCCAAGTGCCTCTTCTTTAATTCCTCATGAGACAGTTATTCCACTTCTAAAGGTATGCAAACCTGTAATCCATGCCAGTGCAACTTGACGAAACAGATCATGATATAATCAAAGTCTTGCTAAAGGACGGACGCAAATCATTCAGGCAGATCGCAAACGAAAAAGGTATTTCTACACCGACAGCAAAGGCTAGATTCAACAGACTTATTAATATCGGGTTTTTAAAATCAGGATCACCCAGTTTTTAACTTTACCAAAATTGAATCAGATTCTAATTTAAAACTAAGCAAGAACACCAATGCTTCAACTCATGATGAAGCTAATAGTACCAAATCAAAAATTGGCAAAAATACGAGAATAAAGCTTCAATGTGATTTCTGTGAAGGAGTAATATCAGGTGAAGCACATGGATTTAGATTTGCAGATTATCAACGATTCTTTTGTTGTACCCAATGTAGAGCTGCTTTGAAAATCCAGTCTACACCAACGCTATGAAGTGTATAATCATTAATTGCTATATTCTTGAATTGTTCACCTAACTCTATTGCCTTGTCTATCTGCAATGAATTGAATACATTTCCAATTTTACCGAGGTATTGAAGTCCATACTCTCTATCGAATCCAGGAGATTGCTTAGCCTTGTCTATTTCTTCTTTGGTATATATCTTGCCGATACCATAATGATAGTCTAGTTTAAGGCATTTGTATAAGCAGGTGTCTTCAGGTTCTGCTTCTATTTGATAGAATAAACCGCCTGGTGCATTTGGTGTGCTAACCATGACTATGTAAGGATCTGACTTGCCAATGTATCTCTCACTAACATGTCTAACGTCTTCAACTTCGCCCTTTCTCCAAAAGTCGGATTCGTCCAACAGAATAAACTTTGGATTCTCTAAAGCACGATAAGCGTCTAAATGGTTTGAAGGAAATGCTTCGATTCTACAACTGTTTAGTTCAAGGACAGTTTCTTTGTTCTGAAAAAACAGACCTAACTTTCTTTCAAAAATTGCTTTCATTCGCTTTATTAATTTGATTGCAATGTCGATATTCGGTCCTGTGACTATGCACATCTGTTGACTATTCCTGGCCTGGCTGTTTGCATTATTGGTTCTCGTGCATAGCCAGGCCATTATCCTTAACATAAACTCTGTAACGCCTAATCCGGTCGCCTTCTTAACCCAGAGATGTTTATCTTTGAAACTTCCGGCTCTTGACATTAACGCGTCGTATAATAATTTCTCGTAGTCAAATAATGGATACTCCGTCTTTTTGTGGTAAGCCTACGATGTGATTAAAGCAGCATTGTTCGCT